>JAFZYX010000003.1 GCA_017616055.1 Ruminococcus sp. | reverse complement strand
ATCTTACCTACATCATCACTCCTTATAATGTAGGCTTTATAGGCGAGGATCTCGTAGGTGAGCTGGAGAATAACGGTGTATTCATCTGATGAACGAACCGTCGGATAAGCTTTTTACCGCAAGGCTCGGGGACATGGTAGCGCTCTGTGAAAGGGACGGAGCAGCCGTGTTCTCGTCCTTTTTCGATGAAAGACAATGCGTGGAAGCAGAGGAATGGTGTTCTAGAAATACGGGTGCGCTTAGATACAGACTGTGGGGTGGCTATGAGGAAGCAAGACGCAGAATGCTAGCGATATATCCCGATTATTGTGAGGACTATATCCTTGAGGAATTTCCATTTGTCTGCCTCACTTTTTATTACAGAGAGGAGGACAGACTCTCTCACAGGGACTTTCTCGGCTCTTTTATGGGCTTGCAGCTGAAGCGCGAAGTTATAGGTGATATTGTGGTTACAGACGGTGCTGCTCAGGCATTCGTTACCGAGGTTGCTGCAAGGCATATAATAGGAAGTTTATCCAAAATAGGCAGGGTCGGAGTGAAAATTACCGACGACAAGCCATTTATACTTGAAAACGCTCAGAAGTTTCATGAAATATCCGGAACAGTGGCATCGTTGCGTCTCGACTGTGTGGTCGGACTCGCTGCAAAGCTCAGCAGAGAAAAGGCGGCATCACTAATCCGCACGGACAGGGTTGAAGTTAATCATCTGTCTGTTTCATCAGTCTCCCATGAACTCAGGGGCGGAGATATATTGTCAATTAGGGGCTACGGAAGATTTGTACTTTCTGAAATAAACGGTCATACAAAGAAAGACCGCATACACATTAACTTGAAGAAATATATTTAGAGGTGAATTGAAATGATAACTTCAAAAGATGTCAGAAACAAAAGGTTTGAAAAAGCAGCTTTCGGATACAAGCAGGAGGAAATAGACGAGTTCCTCAATCAGCTTGAAGCTGAGCTTGACGAAATGGAGCGCGAGCGTACAGAAGCTAACAGCAAGATACAGGTGCTAGCAGATAAAGTAAGAGAGTATATGAGAGATGAAGACGCTCTCAAGGACGCTCTTCTCGGTGCTCAGAAACAGGGCCATCAGGTGCTCAATGAAGCTAATGAAAAGGCAGAACAGATAATCGCAGAGGCACAGGCTAAGGCTGATGCTCTTGAGGATGAGGCTGTTCGTCAACACGCTGAGGCTATGGAAAAGAATCGTGAGGAGATTGCAAAGGAAAAGGAAGCTCTCATCGAAGCTCAGCAGCAGGTAGCAGACTTCAAGAAGAGCCTCTTCGATATGTACAAGAGCCATCTCGAACTCATTTCTTCTATGCCTGAGACCTTTGATAACGAGATAGAGGAAGAGGAGACAGAGGAGAAAGCTGAGACAGCTGAAGAGATTGCGTCAGCAGTTGCTTCAGAGGTTGAGGAATAATCATTAACAAAAAGATCGAAAGGAGGATCTCTCCGAATTTTTGAAGGAGAGATCGGATAGTATGGCACAGGATTATAACAGTACCCTTAATTTACCGCAGACAGAGTTCCCAATGCGCGGAAATCTGCCGAAAAGAGAGCCTGAAACTCTCCAAAAGTGGGAAGATGAAAGACTTTATTACAAGATGATAGAGAAGAACAAGGGCAAGCCCTCTTATGTTCTTCATGACGGACCTCCATATGCCAATGGCGAGATTCACCTTGGTCATGCCCTTAACAAGTCTCTTAAGGACTTCATCGTTAAGTACAAGAATATGAGCGGATTCTGTTCTCCGTATGTTCCCGGCTGGGATACTCACGGACTTCCTATTGAACTTAAGGCTATGAAGGCTATAGGTGTTGAAAACGGTGCTATTCCTGCTGTAGATCTCAGAAAGCATTGTCGCGAGTACGCTATGACTCAGGTTGCAAATCAGATGAAGGGCTTCAAAAGACTCGGTTCACTTGGAGATTATGACTATCCTTATCTTACCCTTCGTCCTGAGTACGAGGCTAAGCAGGTAGAGGTATTCGGTTCAATGGTAAAGAAAGGGTATATGTATAAGGGATTAAAACCTGTTTACTGGTGCCCTGATTGTAATACTGCCCTTGCTGAGGCTGAGATTGAGTATTCAAATGACCCATGCTATTCTATCTATGTCAAGTTCAATGTAACTGATGATAAGGGTATCTTCAAGGGACTTGGACTTGATCTTTCAAAGGTATATTTCGTTATATGGACAACAACTACATGGACTATCCCGGGCAACCTTGCTATCTGTCTTGGTCCTGAGTACAACTATACTCTTGTTCATGTAGGTGATGAGTATTACGTAATGGCTGAGGAGCTTGTCAAGACTACTATGGAGACAGCTGGTATCACAGAGTATACCACAGACCATATTTTCACAGGCGCAGAGCTTGAGGGAATGAAGACAAAGCATCCTCTCTATGACCGTCTGTCACCTATAATTGTCGGCGATCACGTTACTCTTGAAAGCGGTACAGGCTGTGTACATACTGCTCCAGGTTATGGTGTCGAGGACTTTGAGGTATGCAAGAAGTATGACGATATCGGTATTATTGTATGTGTTGACTCAAAGGGCAAACAGACTGCAGAAGCGGGCGAATTTGAGGGAATGGACACTGATCAGGCAAATAAGGCTATCGCTGCAAAGCTCACAGAGCTCGGTGCTATGCTTGCTACTCAGAAGATCGTCCATCAGTACCCTCACTGCTGGAGATGTAACAGCCCTATCATATATAGAGCTACCGAGCAGTGGTTCTGTTCTGTAAACGGCTTCAAGGATGAGGCAATAAAGGCTATAGAGTCTGTTCAGTGGATTCCTGAGTGGGGTGAGGACAGAATAAAGGGTATGGTTCGTGACAGAAGCGACTGGTGTATTTCACGTCAGAGAACATGGGGTGTACCGATACCTGTTGTTTACTGTAAGGAATGCGGTAAGCCTATATGTAATGACGAAACAATCTCCGCTATCTCTGAGCTTTTCCGTAAGGAGGGCAGCGATGCATGGTGGATTAAGGATACAAAGGAATTTATACCCGCAAATGTAAAGTGTGAATGCGGCTGCAGCGAATTCACAAAGGAATATGATATCATGGATGTATGGTTCGACAGCGGAGTATCACATACTTCTGTTATGGAAGGCAAGGATTTTCCGAGTCTTTCATGGCCTGCCGACCTCTATCTCGAGGGTGCTGACCAGTACAGAGGTTGGTTCCAGTCATCGCTGCTTACTTCAGTAGTATACAAAGGACAGTCCCCTTACAAAGCTGTATGTACCCACGGCTGGGTAGTTGACGGTGAGGGTAAGGCAATGCATAAGTCTCTCGGAAATGGTATCGATCCGAGTGAGATAACAGAGCAGTATGGTGCTGATATTCTCCGCCTGTGGGCTGCTTCTTCCGATTATCACAGTGATATCCGTATTTCAAAACCTATTCTCGGCCAGCTTTCTGATGCTTATAAGAAGATAAGAAATACTGCTCGTTTCATACTGGGTAATCTTGGTAACGGCGCTGGCTTCAATCCTGACAAGGACAGCGTAAGCGACGATCAACTTACAGAGCTTGACAAGTGGGCTCTTATGAAGTTGGACAATCTCATAGACAAAATGAAGGAAGGATATGAGGCGTTTGATTTCCATATCGCACTTCATGCACTTCATAACTTCTGTGTAATAGATATGTCAAACTTCTATCTTGATATAATCAAGGACAGACTTTACTGCGAGAAGGAGGATTCAGTTCTCCGCCGCGCAGCTCAGACGGCAATGTACCGCATTATCAGTGCGATAACAAGACTTGCCGCACCTATCATTTCATTCACAGCTGAGGAGATATGGCAGTTCATGCCTCACTCTGCATGTGATGACACTCAGAGTGTATTCCTCAATCAGATGCCTGAGAAGAGCGGCATTGAATTCTCGGCCGACTTCATTGACAAATGGCAGTTCATTTACAATACTCGTCTTGGAGCAAACAAGGCTCTCGAGGACGCAAGAAATGAAAAGACTATCGGTAAGTCTCTTGAGGCTAAAATAATCATAAAGAGCAGTGACGCAGACTACGATAAGTATGTTGCTATCGCTGATCAGCTTAAAGATATTCTAATCGTTTCTGGGGTAGAGGTTGAAAAGAATGGTGCTGAAACAGTTTATACTGTTGCTCAGGCTGAAGGTGAAAAGTGCGAGCGTTGCTGGTGCTTTAGCAAGTACGTTGGCACAAATCATACACATCCTACTCTCTGCGAGAGATGCGCTATCGCAGTAGAAGCTTGATTTGTACTATATTGCCTGTCGGCTCATTCAGTCGGCAGGCAGTCTTATTGAAAGGATAAAACACATGGCGGTAATACTCACTTTGCTGACGGTGCTGCTCGTTGCAGTCGATCAGATTGTAAAATACTGGGCGGTACATGAGCTCAAGCCCGTCGGAACAATGGACTTTATCCGTATTGGCGATTTCAAATTATTCGATCTTACCTACCTCGAGAACGAGGGGGCTATATTTGGCGTGATGTCCGGACAGAGATGGTTCCTGGTGGGCTTCACCAGCATAATAGTGCTGCTGGGGGTATTTCTACTTATAAAGATGTATCGACGTTCGAAATTCCTCAATGTAGCTATAACCCTGTTTATCGCAGGTGGTATAGGAAACCTTATAGACCGTTTCCGTTATGCGTATGTGGTGGATATGTTTGAGTTCAAGCCCTTTCGCTTCGCTATATTCAACGTTGCAGACATATGTGTTACCTTTGCATTTATCATGCTCATATGGTATGGACTTTTCATTGATCCAAAGATAGAAAAAGCTGAAAAAGCAAAGAAGGAAGCTGAATCGGATGAATGATAAGGTCTTGCTGAAAACTTTGGCTGAGGATGCGGGAATTCGTATTGACAAGTACATCTCTGACCGTATTGCTGAGCTTACACGTTCTGCAGTTCAGGGACTAATTGAAAAAGGCCTTGTACTTGTGAATGACAAAGAGGTAAGCAAGAACTGTAAGCTTAAAGTAGGTGATGAGGTATCTGTTGAAATACCAGAACCCGAACCTATGGATGCAGTTCCCGAGGATATTTCACTTGATATAGTTTATGAAGATGATGATCTTCTCGTGGTGAATAAGCCTAAAGGAATGGTTGTACACCCTGCGCACGGGAACTATACAGGAACTCTTGTGAACGCTTTGTTGCATCATTGTGGAGAAAGTCTTTCCGGTATAAACGGTGTTATCCGTCCCGGGATAGTGCATCGAATAGATAAGAATACAAGCGGATTACTCATAGTAGCTAAGAACGATGCTTCTCACCTGAAGCTTGCAGAGCAGATAAAGGCTCACAGCTTTACACGTGAGTATGAAGCTGTAGCTTGTGGCTACTTCAAGGAGACTGAAGGCACGGTTGATGCTCCCATAGGACGTCACAAAACCGAACGCAAGAAGATGTGTGTAACTACTGAGAACTCACGTAACGCAGTCACTCATTATAGTGTAATAAGGCAGTACGGTGGATATGCACATGTAAGACTCAGACTTGAAACGGGAAGAACCCACCAGATTAGAGTGCATCTCAGCTATATCGGACATCCAGTATTGGGCGACGATGTTTATGGAAAGCCATACAAGGGCATAGAGGGACAGTGCCTCCACGCTCGAAAAATAGGATTTATCCACCCAACGACTAACGAATATATGGAGTTTGAGAGCGAGTTGCCTGATTACTTTTTAGCCATACTTTCAAGGCTCGAAAAGATGTAGGAGGAATATCCTTGTTTGAAGATATATCAAAAGTTATCCTGTTAAGTGATCTTGATGGAACTCTTTTGAGTACGGATAAGAGAATAACTGACACTGATCGCCTTGCAATAGAGCGTTTTACGTCTATGGGAGGACGTTTCACGGTAGCGACAGGACGTACTGTTCAGTCATTTGAACAATTTCTCAGCATACTTCCGCTTGGCTATCCGATAATAATGTATAACGGAGCAGCCATTCACGACTATAAAAGCGGAATAACATTATACACTCACCCTCTCCCAGTTGAAGCGAGAAGTTATGTTGAAGAGCTTCTTGAGCTCATGCCTGAGGCGGGTGGAGAGGTCCTGAAAACCGATGGCACCTATGTTTTCAGCAATACTGATTATCAGCAACTGCACACAAGGCTTTGCGGCATTGTTCCAAACTATGCCGCACTTGAAGAAATAGAGGATGGTGGCTGGCTGAAGGTGCTTTTCTCCATGTCCCCTGAGGATGTGGAGCACATGGAGCTTCTTGTGAAGAAGCTCGGCCATGAGGGCGTTGATTATGTCAAGTCTTCGGATATATTTCTTGAAATGCTCCCCTCGGGAGTAAGCAAGGGTTCAGCCCTTGCGGAATACAGAAAGCTCAGCGGTATGGAAGACTGTACATTTGTGTCAGTTGGTGACTTCGATAATGATATAGAGATGATAGTCGAAGCCGATTTGGGAGCTTGTCCTGCAAACGCTGAAAAATCCGTAAAGGAAAAGGCGGACCTTATTCTTGAGCGCACCAACGACGAGGGAGCAGTTTCGGAGCTTATAGAATATATAATCGAAAGGTGCAGAAAGTAGAACAATGAAGAAAAAGAAGGCGGCAATAACAGTATACATAGTCGCAGTAATATGTTTGCTGGGGCTTATCGGACTGCTGGTATACAGTAGAGTGAGCGGTAAAAGCTCGGAGGAGACCATGAATTTTACTCTCGAGGACGCTGCAACTCTTGCTCTGGCAGTATTTACTATACCCATGTGGGTAATCTCTCTGTTACTCATGAAAGCACTGAGATTGAGAGGAACTCTACATGAAAGACAGAATAAGATGCTCATAGCACTACCTGCTGTGGCGTGTACAGGCTTTTTTATTTTTTATGTAATTGTACTGATTATGATGGCTGTAAGATAATGTACATATTAAATTTACATTTTCAGCAAAAAATGCATTGCAATCACTCAATTATTGCGGTATAATATTGGTATAGCCAACCCCGCAGGGGTGGGACCGTCCGTCTGGGTTTCGCATTTCAGGATGGAGGAGAACGCCTGCCCCTGCTCCCAAAAAAGCAGATCACGGCATAAGCCGTTAAATAAAATATTGGAGGTCAATATGGACGCAAAGCTTAAAAAGGAATTGCAGAAAACTGCCTGCAAGGTAAGAATGGGCGTTATAGAAGGCACTTATAACGCTAAATCAGGTCACCCGGGCGGTTCGCTCTCGATAAGCGACACTCTCACTTATCT
>JAFZYX010000173.1 GCA_017616055.1 Ruminococcus sp. | reverse complement strand
GCTGAAAGAAGTGCGGGAGGAACATCAAGTACTGTCTTGCAGCCTGAAATGCCGTCCTTGTTCATGCGGTATGCTGCTCTTGCAAAAGCTACGAGCACTGATGCAGTGAACTCGGGGTTGGAATCAAGCTTTAAGCTGTATTCTATGGTATGTGTATGCTCATTGTTCATGCCGGTCTTTCCTGTACGGATAACAAGTCCGCCGTGAGGAAGTCCTGCATGGTTCTTCTTCATTTCTTCTTCTGTGATGAAGGTTACTGTTGTATCGTAATCTGCAAAGTAATTGGGCATGGTCTTTATCTCTTGCTCGATCCTTGCAAGATCTGCACCCTCTTCTGCCACTACATAGCACTCACGTGTATGCTTCTGTCTGGTGGTGAGCTCGGGGCATTCACCTGAACGAACTGCCTCCAATGCTGAAGGAACGGGTACTGTATACTGTCTTGCATCCTTTACTCCTGCGATACGTCTGATGGCATCAGAATGGCCCTGGCTTACGCCCCTGCCCCAGAATGTATAATCGGAACCGTCTGTAAGGATGGCATTTGAATATACTCTTGCAAGTGAGAACATTCCGGGATCCCAGCCTACAGATATGAAACCGATATGTCCTGCTGCCTTTGCTGCTGCATCAACATTTGCAAAATGCTGAGGGATATTGGCATGTGTATCAAAACTGTCTATAACATTGAAATACTTAACTGCATCGGGTGTCTGCTTAGGCAGATCGGTAGCACTTCCGCCGCAGATTATAAGTACATCCACATCATCCTTGTGAGCCTCTAATGTAGAAGCGCTGTATACCTTTGCATTGCTGTTGATCTTAACTGTAGCAGGATCTCTTCTGGTAAATACTGCAACAAGTTCTGTATCGGGGTTGTGCTTTACGGCTGCCTCTACGCCGCGTCCTAAGTTACCGTAACCTAAGATACCTAATCTGATCATTTTTTTGTCCTCCTGTATTTATATATCTCTTTTTATTATCTTACATATTAGCCTGTACTGCCGAGTCCGCCGTTTCTTTCGCTTGCGACATCATCGTCCGTCGTAATACCAAACGGAAGAAATACGCCCTGTGCAAAGGCCTGTCCGGCTTTTATGTGAAGTACCTTTCCCGATACTTCCGGCTCAGCTTCACCCGGTGTACATTTCTGGACACTGCCCAGTGCCGAATTATTGGTGATCTTGATCATAATATGGCCTTCGTTATCGGAATTGTAATAATCCGCATCTATCACACCTACCGTATTATCAAGCATCAGTCTGTATTTAAATCCCATTCCGCTTCTCGGAAAAACCATGAGTACCCAGCCATCATCCATACGTGCTCTGATACCTGTGGGGACCTTGACCGTTTCACCGGGAGCCAGTGTAATGTCGGCAGGTGCATAGAAATCATATCCGGCAGACCCTTTAGTCGCACGTGCAGGGAATTTCAGTGCTTCATATGCCTCATGTGCTTCATCCGGCAGCAGGTCCAAAGACTCAAATGCCTCAGCGGTAAATATATCTTCGCTGACTTTTTCAAAATCCGCTATTCTTTCCATATGCACTCCTTTCCATCACATATTCACTCGCAACTGATAATACATTTTTTTGTCTAATAAGTCAACTTTTTTTCTCAAATTAGAACAGTAATAATTTTCCATTATATGTATATAATATAATATAGAATTCTGTTTCTATGTCGGAGGAACTGCTCTTTATGAATGAGATTAAGCGTATTTCCTATAAATACAATAATATGCCCATACATGCCGGCGGATATGTCACGGGCTTTATTTTTCATTCCAAAGAAGCAGGCTGTATGTATATCCGAACCGACATCGGCGGTACATATCGTTATAATACAAAACATGATGTTTTTGAAAGTCTGATAGATCACGTAAGTCCTTCCAATCTCCAGGAAGCATTCCCCATCGCACTGGCTCTTGATGAGAAGCTCGCCAACCGTCTCTATATCGTATGCGGTATGGAGAGAAATCCGCACGGAATGCTCTGCGTATCAAATGACCGAGGTGAATCATTTTACTATCGTCCCATACCGACCATGGTGGACGGCAATTGGGGCGGACGAAGTGCCGGAAGCAGGCTGATAGTCGATCCCAAGGATTCGAATACTCTGTTTTTTGCAAGTCAGCGCGGGGGCCTGCTCGTTACGCATGACCTCGGCCAGACATGGGAAAAGCTCGATGTATGCGGTGAGGATTGGCTCACATTTGTCTGGATATCTCCTATCGATGATGTAATGATCGTCGGCAGTGCAGGTGTTACTACAAAGGTTGCAGAAAATATGCGTGGTCACGGACTTTTCGTTTCCTACGACAGGGGCGCTACATTTGCGAAGTTACCCATGCCGGAGGTTCACGAGTATCCGTTTAGTCCGCTAAGCGGATATGTACCCGTACGTTTTTCATATGATAAAAAATACTTCTACGTTACCCTCTCGGAGAACGGCCCCGGTTCGATCACTTTTGAGAACGGATATGCATGCGATTCCGGTCGTGTGGTAGGTGGAAAGGTATTAAGATATTACTTTAAAAACGGGAAAGTAGAAGGTTTCAAGGATATAACTCCGGGAGATGCCGTATTTAAGGCAGTTGACCCTGACAGTAAAAATATCACCGAAGATAATTTCTATAAGAATTACAATTTTGCATTCGGAGGCATCGCTTCCTCCTCACTCGAGCCCGGACTTGTAGTCTGCAGTACGGTCTGCAGGAACTCCGGTGACTGCGTACTTATCTCAAGGAATTACGGTGAGACCTGGGATGTGATCCTGTTCGGTACCGAAGTGGGCACTCTTAAGTTTGAATCCTCATATATGAAGCCCATCAATAACGGCGGACTTTCCATCGTCCACTGGATAAGCGATATAAAGATCAATCCTTTAGATCCTCAGGAAGCATGGTTTAATACAGGTGTAGGTGTGTTCCGTACGCATAACCTGTTAGCTTCCTCTCAGGTACGCTTTGAGGACTTTAACAGCGGCCTTGAGAATACCGTTCACCTGAATATCCAGGCTCCCGTCTCGGGCGACTCGATACTGCTTGACGCAGTGGGCGATCTGGGCGGATTCTCATTTATCGATACAAGAATGCAGTGTAAAAACTCATTTGCAGATAAAGAAGGCAATAAATTTATCACATGCCTGAATGTTGACTCTCCCGATGAAAAACCGGAGCTTGTTGTCGCATCGGCACGCGGACATTGGATAGGCAGTACAAAGGGAGGTGTCATAAAGAGCACCGACTACGGACGTACTTTTGAGAGACTGGATGCACCTTACGGACTTACTCCCGAAATTGATAAACTCATATCAAAGATAGAGCAGCCCAACGTAAACTCCGGATGGGTTGCGATCAACTGTGAGGGCACATCCATCTGCTGGTGTATAGCCGACAGGGCCCGTCTTCCGATAAATGCCGTCGTATGCAGTAGGGACTGCGGTAAGACATGGGAAAAGAGCATGGTTTTGGGACTTAACGACAGACCCATTACGGAAGGCTACATCAAGGTGTTTGCCGATAAATGCGATGCACATATCATGTACGGATTCGGCGACAGATCGCAGCTCTATATCAGTAAGGATTTTGGAAAGACCTTCAGAGAACTGCCTCTCCCGAATTATTTCCCGAAGGTGGACTGTACACAGATAGACACCTATAATAAAACAGAGATACGCTGTGAGTCGGGCAGACGCGGTATCATATATATGGCACTTGGAAAGAACGGTCTGTGGAAGCTCCAGTATAACAAATACACAGGTACTTTGGACCTTAACCGCCTGACCAACGAAAACGAATATTGTTACCGCTTAGGCCTCGGTATCATCCATCCGGGTGTAGATTTCTTAAGTGAAAACAAAGCTCTCTACATATGCGGTGTGATACAGGGAGAATACGGATTCTACCGCAGTTTAAACGACGGCAAGACCTGGGAACGTATAAATACGGATAAGCAGATGTTTGGCGAGATCAATACCATTGATGCCGATAAACGTGTATTTGGAAGGTTCTTCCTTGGAAGTGCCAACAGGGGTCTTCTGTACGGAGAACCGGAATGATGTACGGCACGAGGTGGCAGTCGCAACGCGACTGACGGAGTCCTGGTGCCACGGCTCCGTTTTGCGAAGCAAAATGGAGTACACTAAGATAATATAAAAGGGCTCTGTCCGGGTAACATCCCAGACGAGATTGCCACCAAAGGCAATTCGTCTTGGGAGTTACCCGTCACGAGCCCTAATTTTATGTCTTGAGCAATATTAAGATATCGCCACGCCTGTTGTTTTTCAATCAGAGAACAGTCCCTCCTATCCAAAAGGGGGCTGCCCCCCCCATCATCGCTGTACATTATCTGTCAGCTATGGCTGATTCATATAACTTAAGGTAATCCTTACCGGTATCCCATGTGTTCTCAGAGTTTTCATCAGTAAAGTTGATGCCTGATACATCCTGCAGCATTACTGCATATATGTACTCTTTGGTCGGATCGTCCTTTGAATCTTTAAGGAGCGCATACAGAGCTTCTTCCGTGACAGGATTGATCTCATATGTCACCTCACCGTAGATATCGGATGAGCGGATGACTGAGTCATTTTTTTTCATCGGAGCAATTAACATATTCATGGAATCGGTAAGCTTATCGGATTCTTTACTTATGTATTCCTTGACATCATCTATATCCTTTATATCAGGATTAAGGTAACTTATGCTGTTTTCAGTCTTTAAGCTACCGTCTTTCTCACGATCCACGGTATCTGTATTACCATCATCTTCAACATTCTGGGTAACGGAGCCTGCGGATATCTGAGGATTCTTGCTATCGCCATCTACGATAGCAACACTGGGAGCCTCATCTGCCCCATATTTGGATTCAGCAGGCTTATCACCTAAGTATTCTGCATCCTCACAGAGCGAATTGGGAGCAGCAGTTTCATCTCCTCTGTAACTCTCTGTGGCGCTTGCCGAATTCGACTGAGCAGTTGAATAAGAACTTGAACTGGATTCAGCTGCTTTATCCTCCGATTTAGTTATTCCGCCCACACCCAGCTTTACAAATGTGAAGACCACAAAGCCTACAAATAATGCTGCGGCTAAGCCGGATACAATCTTTATTACTTTTGTTCTCTTGCTGATATTTACTACTTTATCAGATGCTGTCGTATCTGATGAGGCCTTATCAGGCTCGGTATTATATGATTTAGTTATATTTGATCCGGTTGTATCTGTATCTGACAATCCACGGATGGCGGTCATAGTCTTAGCTATAAGTTCTTCGCTTACCGTGATATCGGCAAGATCAAACTCTTTGTCAAACATTTCTTTTATTTCATCGTCTTTTAAGATAACTTCTTCGTCCATAAGTTCATCTTTCTCAATACTCATGACTATAACCTCCCTTCCAGTTTATTTTTTAGCATTTCCCTTGCACGGGACAATCGGCTTTTTACGGTGCCCTCGGCTATATCGAGGGATTTCGCCGTATCTGCCACGCTCATGTCATGGTAGTATACACATAGCAGGACTTCCCGGTAGCTTTCAGGAAGACTCATGACCGATTCCTTTACTACCCTGTCCCGGTCCCTGTTCTCTATCTCCTCAAAATCATCTTCCGAGGTAAGCATGTCTTCCTTAAACTCCATCATGGGCACCACTTTCTGGTTGTAGGCGCTCTTTATATGATCCTTCGCCGTGTTGATGGTGATCCTGATGAGCCAGGTTTTTATACTGCTTTCATCGCGGAACGAGTCCAGGTTTTTGAATACTTTTATAAACACTTCCTGAAATATGTCTTCCGCCGCAAATTTATCTTTTACATACGAATACGCCGTTCGAAGAACGTCATTCCCATATTCCCGCATAAGGGTTTCAATATCGTATTTCAAGGTGACCTCCAAAATATATCTGATACTAGATATATTACTATATTGCAACCCTGTTGTAAAGAAGTCTTATTTTGTTTTCTCAAACATTAGACGACGGGTATGCGGGGTAGGTTCCATGATTTTTTTGCTGATTTTTGGATCATTTTTGGATGATTTTGGGGCTGATTTTG
>JAFZYX010000172.1 GCA_017616055.1 Ruminococcus sp. | reverse complement strand
GAAATAATCAAGCCACTATTCGAATAGGAGGATAATTTTTATGGCATATGTAATTTCTGACGCTTGCGTATCTTGCGGAACATGCGCTGACGGCTGCCCCGTTGGAGCTATTTCTCAGGGTGATACACAGTACAACATCGACGCTGATGTTTGCGTATCCTGCGGTGCTTGCGAAGCTTCCTGCCCTACAGGCGCTATCGCTGAAGGCTGATACGTAACCGGTAGATCCGATTAGCTGATCAAAGCGCGTTCCTTCGGGAGCGCGCTGTTTTTTGTTTTGAAATATTCTGATATTATTGAATCTGTAGGTTTGGGCCGGATTTTTGTGGGGGATCCTTATATGGCTTTACTTAAGAGTTATACATGTTCTAAATGCGGCGGCGTATTGTATTTTGATTCGGATCAGGCGTTTTTCGATTGTCCGTTCTGCGGAAACCGTTTTGATATTGTTGATTTCCATGGCGAAGAGATCCTTGCTCAGGCTGAAGAATGCCTGAAACAGAAGGATTTTGTCGCTGCCAAAGAGAAATACAACATGATGCTCGGCAGGGATGAATGCAATTTCACAGTACTCCGCGGACTTGTTTTCTGCGAAGCCGGACTCACATCTGCAGATGAGCTTAAAGATCCAGATAATATAAGCAGGAACAATCTTTCAAATGTAATAACTGCTGTTAACCGCGCGAAAAATTGTTCTGTCGGCGCAGACGAAGAATATTTCGGGAAGCTGTCTTCCATGATGGATCTTGTCAAGTCTATAAAAGCCGCGGAAAAAGAAGGCTATGTAGTCAAAACTGATGAGAATAAGGGAAAGTTCAAAAAAGCTGAAAGAGAACTGGAAATCAGGCGGCATACCAGGCTTGTAGGTATTATTACTCTCGGGCTTGCTATGTTATTAAACTTCGCTTTTTCTACGGCCGGAGGAACTTTCTCCGGAGAAAACATCGGTACTTTGGTAATAGGTAATCTGGTCGTTTTTTCTCTGCTTTTCGGAGGTTTTTTTATTTACAGCAGTATCAAGACTTCCAAAGGAGACAGGAAATTGGAAAGAATCGTCAGAATCGGCGAGTCAGGCCAGAAGCCTTATCAGGCAAGGATCGCTTATATTAAGGAGCAGTATAATCAGAAATATATGCAGCTGCTAGAGATCGAGCCTATGTGCGGTCAAAGTTCCGGTGTGGTTACGAATGAAGAGTCGACATCCGATGCTGCTGAAGATAAGGTCGTTGCAGATGAGAATAAGACGATCTTGTGTTCAAAGTGTGCCGCCCAACTGATACTCAACAAGGAAAAACGCATATATGAGTGCAAGTCCTGCGGCGTTGCTTACGGAATCTCATTGTTCTTCGGCCTTCCTTTGGAAAAAGCTTTGAATTCGATGAACAAAGGATTCTACTCTGACGCGGAACAGCGTTTCTCGAATATGCTCATGGCTGATCCTTCTGATTTCGAAGCCCTGCTGGGACGTATCCTTTGCAAGGGCAGATGGACAAAGGTCAGCGGCATAGATCTCCACGAGGAGCTTACGCCCACGCGTATTCATGTTCTCGAGAAAGAGGCTGAGGAAGCCAAGGAAAAGGCTTTAGATTCTGACAAAGACTTTTTCGAAGGGCTTAAAGAACTTTTGCATTTGCTCTCAGAACGCGCTGCTGTAGATCACAAGATCAATATCGCCAACAAGAAGAAAGATGATGTTGACGCGCAAGTCCGTGTATACCATTCGGTACAGCCCGAAGTGATCCAGGCTTCAAAACATGAAATGTATCTGTTGGATAAGGATCTTAAGTCTTATTTCGATAAGAAGAGACTCCTTGAAGAACAGTTCAAATCCGGTATCGAAAAACTTCTAAAAATGAGAAGTGACAGCGCGCTTGTTAAGTAAATGTCCTTCCCTATGGAGTATAATGAGCCTGTTATTATTCTTGGCGTAAGCTGATAACGGATGGTAGACTTGCTTGTCTGATTCAATGACTGTGACAATAGAAGGAGAGACGATCGTACCCGAAGATCTCGGGCGTGACGGCCTAAAGCTCCTTCAGCATAAAGACTGCTATAAGCTTGATACCGCAAGCGTGCTTTTGGCATGGTTTGCAGCTTCTTTTGCGCGTGCCGGGAAAACCTGCGAGATGCTTGAATTAGGCAGCGGTACAGGAGGCGTATCTTTGCTTGCATCCGCGCGCTGCAAGAGCGCTCATATCGACGGCGTCGAGCTGGTAGAACTGCCGTATAAAGCTTTCTGTGAGAACATTAAGCTCAATCACCTCGAAGATCGTATCAGCGCGTATAATTGCGACATTCGTGACCTTCCAGCTGAAATCAAGAATAAGGCTTACGACGTTGTCTTCATGAATCCGCCTTTCTACGACGGGACAAAGGGCTCTGTCACAGATAAGAGCGTAAAATCAGAGCACGAATCCTGCGCCAGGTT
>JAFZYX010000171.1 GCA_017616055.1 Ruminococcus sp. | reverse complement strand
CCAGTCTCTGAGATCATTATCCGAGCCTTCCTCAAGTCCACCGTTCTTTATGATTGCTACGTCGCTTTTCTTTATTCCGTAATGATCGTTGATATAGCTCTTGTTAATCTTTTCCATTATCTGGTAAATACCCCAAAACTCTCCATCGACAAAAACGATGCATTCCGATGTAGCCTGAGATGCGAATGATTTGTCGCTTACGAGATTCTGGTTGATACTGTCGCGGAAGAAAGCTCCTGTATTGTCATTTCCACCGTTACGGAGAACAATGCCGTTGAATTTCTTTATAGCCTTACCGTTTGTTGCCTTTACAGCACTGCCAGAGAAGAAATCATAATTGAATTCCTCTGCGCCGTATTCCTTATCTGTAAAGATATTGAAGCTCTTCTGTGCGAGAGCTCTTGAGAAAGCGCCTTTGATACGGATACCGACATTCTGGTCGATGACCTTTTCGCCGTTCTCAAACATGGTGAATCTTGCCGGGCGTTCCCATTCCTTACCCTTCATGGTATAATTTGCGCGGTATTCCCAAGGATTTTTTGCACCGTTATACTTGTTCTCTTCGTAAATCTTTCCGAGGCAGTATATGCCTTTATCATGGTCGAAAAGATTGCCAGGGTCTGTTACAAGAGAGACCACCTTCATATTCTTATAGTAGCCAGAATTAGTCTTACCGATAAAATAAGTATTTGTAATGTATTCGCTTGCACGGTTCTCCTTGTCCACTGCAACAGCTCTTACAACGAAAGCTTTATCCACATTTCCACGCGGAGCTTCCGCGCCGTTGGGAACGATATCTGTACGTGCGCTCAGTCGGTTCTCGGTATCGGACATATCCTTCACCGTGATAGGTTCGGTGTACTTTTTAGAGCCGTATACAGGATCGCTGCCGTCTGTGGTATAGTATATATCACATCCCTCATCAGCAGTGAGTGTAAGGGAAAAGCTGCTGTCGTAAAAGCCGCTTTCCTTTGAGAATTTAGGCGCATGTACTGCATCGGTTCCTTCCGGAGCGGTATTTGGCTTTTCTGGGGTACCTTTCAGCGTATAGAACACGCCGCATCCATCAGGATACTGTCCGTATGTGTCATCAGCCGCAAGTGCTCCAACAGTCACAGTCTGGACTTTATTGCCGTTCGAGTCACTAAGCATAAGCGTTTCGCCCGAAGCTGAAAGTCCAAAAGGAGCTATTGTTCTGTCATTTGCTGCTGCGTCACTGTCACAAAAGACGATGAGTCTTCCATCAGCCGATATACTTGTTCCATCCGGAAATACGTATTTACGAGGCTCACTTTCATTATCAGAAAGACCCCAGCCTGAAATATCAGCTTCTGTCTTTGAACTGTTGTACAGCTCTATCCAATCGTAGCATTTCCCGTCTGCTGCCGGATATGAGTTGTTTTTTGTGCAGATTTCATTTAACGATACTTGTACGTTCGTATCTGCTTTTACAGGAAGATATGATGCAGTCTGCAAAAGCAGTCCGAGGCACAATACTCCTGCAATGGTGTGTCTTTTTGAAGTTTTTTTCATTTTTCCCTCCAACGAATATTTCTTACCCTCTGAATAGTGATCCTTTCGGATCATAATCCGACACTTTTTCTTGTCAAATTAAATATTATAATGCATTACAACTTAAATATTATATCATATATACATGGCTATTTCAAGCGCTTTTTGGAATTTATCATTATTAATTCAGAAAAAAAAAGCGAGTTTGAAAGCTTAAATCTTAACAAATTTCACAACAAACCTTAACTATTTAGTTTCAGTATACAAAATATGTCACTCACAGCTTCTGAATAAAGTGACAAATGTCATTAAGGAAGTGACATTCGTAACTTGAGAAATAAGACGCAAATAAATATAATATAATCAACGGCAACACTTTGGAGGTGCTTTTATGAAGAACAAAAATATTTTTCAGAGCATTAGATGTGCTGCACACGGCATTGCCGAGTGCTACAAAAACGAAAGGAACTTCATGGAATACACGGCTATCGCTCTTTTCTTTTTAATTTTTAATATTCTACTTCACTGTGCGGTTTGGGAATACATAGTATTCGTCGCCCTGGTAACCGCCGCTTTTTCCGCTGAGTTTCTAAATACCGCCATCGAACGTGTCATTGACACCTACGACAACAATATCAATGAGAAGAATCGTTTCATCAAGGACGCTGCAGCAGGTGGAGTTCTTACCATATCAGCAGCATTCTTTTTAACTGAAGCAATAATCCTCATTCCTAAAGCTTTAACGTTGATAAAATGAATATATTAACCGAAATAGCACAGATTTATGCAACACTCACATCGATGATAATTGCTGGAGTGCTGAATATGATATTCGTAAAATTGCCAATATGTAAAGCTCTGAAAAAGCCTATGGACTGCGGAAAATGTCTCCACGATGGCAAGCGCTTATTCGGAGAAAACAAAACATGGAAAGGTTTTTTCGGAATGATAATTCTCGGCGGAGGTTCTCAGGTATTATGGGGAGCTGTCTGCTCTGCATTTCCAATTTTGGAAGCCCAAAACCAACTCATTGCTGTTCATGGTAACAGCTTCTCGCTTAACCTAAATATTGGACTTTTTTTCGGATTTGCGTATGCTATATTTGAACTTCCAAACAGTTTCATAAAACGCAGGTTAGGGATTATGTCAGGCAAAACTGACAAAGGATTCAAAGGTGCATTATTCTACGTAGTTGACCAGATAGACTCACTTTTAGGAGTAGTGCTGTGTCTCAGTATGCTATGTCATATAAGCTTTTTACAATATTGGCTTTACATTCTTGTGGGATTTTTTACACATTCGGCCGTGAACCTGATACTATATGCACTCAGGATACGCCGTAACATTTAAGACAGGGGGAAACTACCATGTTAAAACGTCTTAATATATATTTCAAGGAAATGTATCCTATTATACCTCGACTTATACTGGGATTTATAGTTTTCGGCGAGATCTATTTTATAGTACTGCTAAATAACGGAGTTACAGATTTCAGCATATCCTTAGCTGAATTAATCGGTGGCTTTACAGTGTTCAGCTTTCTTTGCTGGCTCAGGATTGCCGACGATTTTAAGGACTACGAGTTAGACTGCAGACTTTTTTCACACCGTCCTCTCCCCTCTGGTAGAGTTACAAAAAAGGACCTTGCCATATTCATTACATCGCTTATCGCGGTAACTGTAGTTCTTAACTACGTATTCCTCAATAATTTTATGTTCTTCCTTTTTCTTTACATATACGGAACACTGATGTCGCTGTGGTTTTTTCAGAAAAAGAAGATACAGAAAAGTTTACCTTTGGCTCTTGTAACACACAATCCTGTACAAATGATACTTAATATATATATTATCTCATTTACCTGCATAAAATATGGACTTTCCGCACTCACGCTCACTAACTTTCTTGCAATGATGACTCTTTACTTTCCTGCTCTTATATGGGAGATATCACGAAAGATAAGAGCTCCTAAAGACGAGACAGAGTACGTTACATATTCAAAGCTTTTCGGATATAAAAAGCCCGTAAAGTTTGTTCTTGTGTTAACTCTTGTAGATATTCTCACAAATATTCTTCTTGTTTACAGACTAAGCTGGATATCTGTAGTCGCACTTCTCATAAATGTTGCATGGATGACATGGAAATTCGTGGAGTTCATAGGCAACCCAACAAAATTTAAACTCGTTGAAAAAGTAGAAAAATACACATACATACAAGAAACCATAATGCTCCTGACAGTTGCAGGATATATCATTACGCAGAGAATAGGAGTCAAAATGATATGATGATAACAGATGAAAATTATAGGAAATACAGGATAGGAACAAAGGCACAACGCCTTTTCATCATGCGCGAGAATGGTCTAAATGTTCCAGAACTGGTCTGTGTTCAGAGTGCAAACAATCTTTCGGACTTTCCCTTCGACCTTGAAGGACTCTACTCCGTTCGCTCCTCTGCAGATTGCGAGGACGGAGCTTCAATGTCCTTTGCAGGGCAGTTCAGCACCTGTCTGAACATCAGAGGTACAGAGCTGAAAAAATACGTAGAAAAGTGTCTTTCCTCTGGGAACGCAGCCGAGGAATACATAAAAAGTATGGGAAAGGATCCAGAAGAAGCACAAATTACTGTAATAATACAGAAAATGATAGAATCCGAGTTCTCAGGTGTCGTATTCACATCAAACCCGCAAGGAATACTCAATGAAACTGTCATAGTAGTCGGAAATGGACTTGGCAACGACGTTGTCGAGGACAAAACTGACATTACACACTATTATTATAATACTACCGATGATCTGTATTGCTTCGAGAGACAGAATAACTCGCCCCTGCTGACTGAGGAGTTGCTCAAAGAACTTATCGCTATATCCAAAAAGATATGCAACATCTTCGGCCAACGTCAGGATATTGAATTTGCTATAAAAAACGGAGAAATCTTTGTTTTACAGGCAAGACCTGTAACTTCACTTGGAAATTGCCCCATTACCGTACTTGACAGCAGCAATATCTCAGAAAGCTATCCTGAAATATCTTTGCCTATGACAGTCAGCTTCGTAAGTGAGGTCTATTATCAGGTTTTCAGAAATTGCGTAAAAAGAGCTACCAAAAACGATGGTACAGCAGAGCGTATAGACGCTTCACTTCATAATATGACCGACAGCGTAAATGGCAGGATATACTACCGAATAAGCAACTGGTACGATATTATTACTCTGCTCCCATTCAGTAAAAAAATAATACCCATATGGCAGGAAATGCTTGGAGTTCATGAAAAAGAAGTAACCCACTCAAATGAAAATGCAAGCTTTATGACAAAGCTGCGAGTAACAGCATCTTTCTTTCAGTTGCTCTCCAATAACCGAAAGAATATGAAGAAGCTTGACACATATTTCAATAAAATCTATCAAAAATACTCTTCTGCCATAAGCGAGACAGACAATCCCGATGCGCTTCTTGAGCTGTACTGCGGTTTACGCAGCGAGCTTGCAAGTCACTGGGATATTACCCTTGTAAACGACCTGTACACCTTTATTTTCACTGGACTTCTAAAGAAAAAACTAACAAGAAAGTATAGTTCAAAGGGGCAAGAACTAACCAATCTTTTCATCGCTGGAAACCGCGATATTGAAAGTATGAAGCCCGTCAAAATGCTCGCAGAAATAAAAAAATGCTTCACTGATAGCGGAGTCCTTGAGGAGCTCCGCAGCGTAAACGACCAGAAAAGCTTTGAAAGAGCAATGGATAAATGCAAAAATGGTGCAAAGCTCATATCGCAGTATATTGAGCTTTACGGTGACAGATGTCCAGAGGAGTTAAAACTCGAAACAGTTACCTACCGAACCAAGCCTTATCTGCTTGCAGAAAACATAGTTAACGCTGCTGACTGCAGCATAACAAATACAAATAAGCTTTCAAAACAGGGAATACTCTCAGAATTTTTGGCCAAAAGGGCTGCAAACGGAATCAAGCTTCGCGAAAGCTCGCGTATGTCAAGAGGAAAGATATTCGGACTTGTACGCAGAATCATCCTGAAAATTGCCGATGATCTCTACAAAAATGGACGAATCGACGCTCCTGAAGACGTTTTCTATTTACAATTCAATGAATTGTTTGAAGCCATTCAACAAAAAGAAATGGATCTACGAGATCTAATTAAAAAACGCCACGAAGCATACATTGGGTTTGAAAAACTACCTCTGTATTCTAGGCTCGTCTTTGCAGGTGAGCCCTTCGATAAGCAGTTCTCTGACGCTTCGACGGGATGCCTTTTAAATGCAGACACTATCAGAGGGATCCCATGCTCATCTGGTGACGCTGAAGGCGAAGTTCTTGTAGTCGACAAGCTAACTTCTGATCTTGATAGCGAGGGAAAGATAATAGTTGCAAAAATGACCGACCCCGGTTGGGTATTCCTGCTCAGCCGTTCGGCAGGAATAGTTTCCGAACGAGGTTCGCTCCTATCGCACACTGCAATAATTTCACGTGAGCTAAAAAAGCCTGCTGTCGTAGGTGTAAAGGAGCTATTTTCCACTGTGAGAAACGGCGACAGAATACATATTAACGGCTCAACAGGAATTATCACTATCATTGAAAAAAAGATAAAAATGAACGAGGCGATATAGCATGACATACACTGCAAAGCTCATTTCGGCAGATAACAAAAAAGAGCTTTCCGACTTTCTTTCTCTGCCAAAAAGATTATACCCAAAAAACGAAATCATGCAGGACAGAGCCGAAGAAAAAGCTCTGCTCTGCGAATCGCATATACTCAGTCGTTATTTTCGCGTATTTCCAATTATTGCATTAGACGAAAACAAAAAAATCGCCGCAAGGTGCGTCATTACCATATATTCCGATCGCTCATGCGCTTATTTCGGATTTTTTGAGAGCATTAACGACATCAAAGCGGCAGAAACGCTTATGAAATTAGCTGAAAGCATTGCCAATAAAGAAGGAAAAACTTCAATCGTCGGACCTGTCGACTGTTCATTCTGGATTCGCTACAGACTTAAGATCAATAATTTTGGCTCGCCATATACAGGCGAGCCATACAACCTTGATTATTACGAAAATCTCCTCAGCAGCTGTGGGTTCAGTAGCTTCGGAGAATACATATCCAACCAATATGGAAGGATACCTGCAGAGTATAGTGACGGCAGATTCAGTCGACGTCTGCCACAGTTCACAGAAAAGGGCTATATACTGAAAAGTCCAGACAAAATCACCTTTGAGCGCTCACTTCGAGAGATTTATCACCTTATAATGGAGCTTTACAGTGATTTTCAGACATTTAGCCCCATAACCGAGAACGAATTTACCGAATTATATTCTCCGCTAAAAAAAATAGTGGACTATTCAATGGTAAAAGTCGCCTATTTTCACGGAGAAGCTGTCGGATTCTTCGTATCTGTCCCCGATTTCGGCAATGCCATTCGTGGAAGTCTAACTCCGTTGAAGCTACTGAAAATACTAAGCACAAAGAAGAAGTGCAAACAATATATTCTACTTTATCTTGGCATAAAACCTGAGCATAAAGGGCTGGGCAAGGCGCTTTCTGAGTCACTTTGTCAAAACCTTGCGGACAACGGTGCAAACTCCGTGGGAGCTCTCATACGCGAAGGCAAAGTTAACGGCAGTTATTTCAGCAAGTTAATAAAAAGAACTTACAACTACAGGCTCTACAACAAATCCATAGTTTAAAAACCGAAAAGATGCGTTTGTATTGCAAGGGCATCGCCAACGTTCAATTTATCACAGTTAGTATCGGCGTTAATACACGCTGCTTGGTGATAGAGCTTTTCAAAGCACTTTATTCCTTTCAACCTGTATTCTTTTTCTTCACAATGAGCACTCTGTAGTGAACTTACAAAATTCCTTTAAAAACTTTGAAAGCAACGATAAATAGCTCATTTTTTAGTTTTATCATTCCATATACTCATTAACGTTTTTTTCGCAAATCAATATTTTCCCACGTTTTAAAAAGGCTTTCCAAACGGAAAGCCTTTAAAAATAAAATTATAGTTTTATGTATCACCCATAACAAGCCTTTCAGCTTCGTTAACTGGCAACGGACGTCCCCATATAAAGCCCTGAATATAGTCGCACCCAATATCCTTCAGAGAAGCAAGCTGTTCCTCTTCCTCAACGCCCTCTGCAATAACGTCAAGCCCCATAATATGACCTATGGATATAATTGCAGCAACATACTGCTTTGAAGAGTCGTCCTTGTTCATGTCATCAACAAATGACTTATCTATCTTTAGCAGATTTGCAGGGAATTTATTCAGATAACTAAGCGAAGAATAGCCCGTTCCGAAATCATCGATAGCAATCTTAATACCCATTTTCTTGATTTCTTCGATACATTGCAGGGCTTTTTCAGCAGAATCTATCATTACTGACTCAGTTATCTCAATTTCCAGCTGATTGGCAGAGAATTCTCCAGTATTAAGAATATCCCTGAGCTCATCGAGAAAGTCGTTTTTCATCATGTGCTTTACAGACACATTAACACTCAATGTAATATCAGCTCCAGATCTTTTAAGAAGCTCCCCGAAGAATGCAGCTGATTTCTTAATTACCATACCATCAACCTTATCTATGAGTCCCACCTTTTCCGCTACAGGTATGAACTCTTTTGGACTTATAACATTACCATCTAAATCCCTCATTCGTGCAAGAGCCTCAAATCCGCGAAGCTTATGATCAATGCTGTACTGCGGTTGGAGATTAAAGAATATTGTCTCATTTTCAAGCGCGTTTCTAAGCTTTCTTTCTATCTCAAGAGTACGCTCCACTTTGAGAAGTTCAGGCGAAAAACGCAGAATATGGTTTCCGCTGCCCTCGCGCTTTATCTCTGTCATAGCTGCATCCGCATATGAAAACAGACTATCTGAATTTTGGGCATCTCCCGGATACTTTGCATATCCGAAACTTGCTGATATATATAGGTCGACGTTATCAATAGTCAATCGTCTGCTAAGAGCTGATTCATACTGCTTTATAGTGTTCAAGATATCATCGTCGGAATGATAATTCCTAATTATCAGTGAAAACTCATCTCCTGCAATACGTGTTATGAAATCCAAAGTTCCAGACACGCCTGTATCAGCAATGCTCTTCCATCGTGAAGCTATCTCAATAAGTACTTTATTACCGATATTAAAGCCCATTGTATCGTTTATGCTTTTGAAATTATTAAGATCTATGGAAACCAAAGCAAATTCATCGCCACGCCTGATTAAACTGCTTACAAGCTCAGTACAGGCAAATCTGTTTGGAATTTCTGTAAGTCTATCTGTAACTGCCTGATCTCTTATTCTCTCCTGATACTTTTGAGTTTTATAGTTATTATAATATAAAAGAATAACAACTATTATTGTCAAAAAATCGGTAAAAACACCTGGTAGCATTGCCATATTACGATTTATTATCATACTTACTGAAAGCATTGGTATCTGCAAAGCCAAAGCTATAAGAGCTGTATAAAATCCAAGCTTTTTATAATATACTACCATAAGTATGATACATATGTAAGACAACGCAGAAAGAACACCTGCAAACGCATTAATAGGTATCTTTCCACCTGCGATACTAATAAAAGTATTAGACCCTTTGCAGGCAGTCGCAACTATTAAAGCAGTATAGACCACACATAACACCACATATCCCACTATAGGCGCTTTTTTATTCTCTGAAAAACTTTCGATCGTTTTTTGGAGAATATTATTCTCGGCAACCTCAGATCTGTTTTTTTTCATATTTTTCCCTCATTTAATTAACTCAAAGTATGTTCTCTTTATCTTTTTATGCCATATTTGGTTTTAAATCGTTTCTTTTCTTCGTACATTGCATTATCGGCACGTTTAAAAACAGGATCAACAGTTGTATCATACGAAGCATTTTCAGCCATACCAACTGCGGCAGAATACCTGAACCAAGGCTTAAGTTCCGTCTGATTGTATTTTTGATCAAAATTTCTTCTTAGATTTTCAACAAGAGCATGACGTTCCTTGTAATCATGTCCCTGCAATACGACAATAAACTCGTCGCCGCCTATCCTGTAAACTGGCGAATGCTTGAATACTTCGCAAACCATTCGGCAACAGCCCCTAATGTACTGGTCCCCTGCCTTATGTCCGCAACTATCGTTGATATTCTTGAGTTTGTTCATATCAACCATTACAAGTGCAAACTCTATGTCCCCCTCTGACATTTCAACATTCAACAGATTGACCTTGCTTTCATATGCTGCCTTGCTTCCCACACCTGTCAGCATATCCTTCTGAGCTTCTTTGCTGAGTCGTCCTATCTGAAGCTCCTTGTCCCTAATATCCTGTTCAGCTTTTAGCTTATCCTGCTGTAAAGCTGAAAGGTCATTAAGACGATCAATAAAATTCATCTGCATTGCGCGAATACCATGATAAAGGTCACCAATCTCATCACGATTTTTGATATTCAGCTCCATAACTCCAGCCTCTTTGTATGTCAAATTCTCAGCAGGATTGAATTTTTTCATTTCAATGGTCATGGATTTCAGTGGATTACCTATCAACCTGTTTATCAGTATTATCGCTATGGTCTGAACTACCACGGTAAATATTAACGCCCCCATTATAAGATATACAAGAAAACGGTTGCGCTCGTTCATGACCTCCTCCATATCGAAGTCGCATCCAACAATACACACACATTCTCCATCTGAGTTATAAACAGGGCAGAACGAGGAGCAAAGCCAGCCCCATTCTCCTTTAGTTATAGTTGGTTCAATATGATTTCCCAAGTCCAAGCCTAAAAGTTCCTTCTCACGCTTTTCATAATAACCTGTCTGAAAGACTGGCTCATCTGGTGAGTCAATGAGGTACATATCCTCAACAGCGTCCTTGTCTCCGTGAGCTGTAACATAAAGGTACTTTATATTCGTCATGTTCTGCAAATAATGCTCAATAGTCTCCTGTATCTTAACATATTCGTCCCACAGGCCATGTTCCCTGAGGTAATCTTTGATAAGCTCCTCGTCATTGTACTTCACGGCTTTATTACGCAAAGCCTGAAACTCCTCAGATTCTGCTGTAGCACGGAGTTTAGCAAGATAGTCGCCGTCCACCATTGTTGAAAAATATCTTGCATTACTTGTTGTACAACGTTTGTAGTAGTCATTTATTTGATTTGCGCTAGAATAAAAAGCCACTGCTGACGTTCCAGTTGCCATCGCAAAAACGATTATGAATACAAAAATGCATATCTTGACTTTGACCGAAAAAAAGCTTTTCTTCTCATCCACCTCATTCCCCCCTTCCATGAAATATAATGAACTCTCTCTATTTTTGAGACAATACAACCTTAGGAGCCTATTATCTCATTATAATTTTATTTTATTATACATGATTTTTTACTAAATATCAATAGACAAAATGTTAAATTAGATTAACATAATATATTTTGATGGATTTATTGCCTCAAATCAACTGCACAAAATGTCACATAAGATTCAATATGTAATATAAAAAAACCGGAGACGAAAAGTCTCCGGTTTTATAAAATATCATGGTTTTACTATTTTTTTATTTTTTACTGTCCCTCATGGAAGAAGTATGGAAGAGCATCATATACATAGTGTCTAACATTGCCCCACCAGTGATCCTTACCGTTAACTACCATGAAGTAAAGGTTACCCTTAGAGAAGTCAGAAGTGTAAACGAACTGGCTCATCTTCTTCATTTCATCGATCTGAGGACTAACATTTGGATAAGCTATATCAGTTGAACCTGTAGCACAGAATATGAAGTACTCATTCTTCTGGAGACCGGACTTGTCAACTGCATTAGCAATACCCTTAGCCTTATCGTAAGCACTGTTTCCGTTCCAGCTGTCGCCGCTGAGAGGCATGAAGTAAGCTACGATGTCAAGACAATTCTCAAACACTGCCCATGTTGAAACGCCACCCATTGAGAAACCACCGTATGCTCTGTGGAATCTTGAAGCCTTGAGTGAACTCTCGGATGTATCCTTGTTAGCATATGTTGAGTACTTACCCTCAACAAAAGGAACTACGCTCTGACGGAACTCGCTGTAGAAACGTCCTGCTTCTGTCTTGTTGAATGTAGGGAATACAACGATAAGGGGCTCAAGCTCACCATTCTTGATCATATTGTCTAACATATTCTGAATCATTGTATCGTTCTGGGAGATCAGAGTGTTCTCATTCTCTCCGCCGCCGTGCATGAGATAGAATATGTTGTACTTCTTGCTTGGATCATAGTTATAAGGAGTATAAACATTAAGACTGTTATATCCATTTATGCCGTTATAGCTCTCCTTTGTAACCTTACCAGCCTGCTGGCATCCATTGAAGTAATAATCAGGAGCAGCTTTGTACTGCAGATTAGCATTATAATTGAAGTTAGACTTAGGCTGAGTTGTAGTTGTTGTCGTCTCAGGAGCTGCTGTAGATACTGTAAGTATCTTGTCAGCATAGCTGTCAGGAAGTGTCTTTATGAGACCAAGGAGGTACTTTTGGATAGTGAAAGCATCAATTGTAGTAATACCGCCGCCTGCCTCGTAAACGTCTGCATTGAACTTACCCTTATCAGAGAGCTTATACTTGTTCGGGTTTGCTAGTGACTGCATTATAATTACAGCATCTGCCATATCTATACCACCGTCGCTATTTGCGTCACCCCACTTCTCAACATTTTCGTTGAGCAATTCCTTAAGATCCTTTGCAGGAGCTGTAGTTGTAGTTGTTGTTACAACAGGAGCAGTGGTAGTTGTAGTAGTAGTCGTTGTTGTTGTAACTTCTTCATCATAGTTAGGTGGATCAATCTTCTTTGTAAGAGCAATAATATCATTATAGAACGACTTAGGCTGATAGTTGCTGAACGGAAGTGGTGAACCACCGTTTTCACGATATCTCCAGCTTCTCTCATCTGTTGTACCCCAAAGAGTTACAGTTGAAATGTTCTTAGCGTGCTTCATAGCTACCTCAAAGATCTGAGGATAAAGCTGTCCGTTAGAACCTGTGCTGTTTGTGATATCAAGCTCTGTGATCTGAACATCAAGTCCGAGTGACTCGAACTGCTTGATAGCTGTTTCAAATTCGCTAGCTGAAGGATACTTTGAATCAAGGTGAGCCTGCATACCGATACCATCGATATAGTCGCCTTCCTTCATGACTGTCTTAGCCATATTTACAAGATCCTTTGTCTTAGCGCTCATGTATTCGTTATAGTCATTGAGATAGAGCTTACAATCCTTAGGAGCATACTGTCTTGCATACTTGAATGCGTTTACAACAAATTCAGAGCTGCCATTGTATACTCTTGACCAGTTGGAATTACTTGCAGGTCTCATTCCGCCACCGTCATTAACGAAAAGCTCGTTACATACGTCGTATGAGTGGAGATTAAGATTCGGGAACTGTGACTTGATAGCACTGAATGTATTCTTGATCATGCTCTCAAGACGCTTGTTCATACGATCCTTTGATACAGTACCGCCGTTATCCTGAAACAGTGACGAAGGAGTCTGGCTGTACCATACGAACGTATGACCACGAACACCGATTCCGTTCTGCTCAGCAAATTTGAGTATACTACTAGCATTATTGAGGCTGATATTTACATTATCACCATTTACGCCTGCAACGATTGAATCAGGCTTCATTTCATTTTCACATGTAATAGAGTTGTAGTTCTTTTTGATGAACTGCTGAGCCTGTGAGTTACCAATCTCATTGCCGCTTACTGAAGTACCAAGGCGGAAGTACGGTCCCATGTAATCCTTGAAGCCGTCGCCACCCTTTTCATACTTATAATTAAGATTCTGGTGTGCTTTGACGCCTGTGCCGCCTGTTGGTGTATAATCATCGCCGCCTGTAGAAGAACCACCGCCTGTTGTGGTATCACCAACTGTCCCCTGACCTGTTACTACAGATGAGGACTTGCCAGACTTTGAAACCTGAACTGCATCTACAAAGAAATCACAAAGATCACCTGAGTCCTCAGGAGTTTCAATGTAAAGAATAAGATCGCCTGAATTTGACGGAATAGTAAACTTTGTATTCTCAATCTTTGTCCACTCTCCGCTCTTAGCCGAGCAATCAGCTATCTGTGTATATGAAGCTCCAT
>JAFZYX010000170.1 GCA_017616055.1 Ruminococcus sp. | reverse complement strand
TGAATCGTTAATCTGTGTTATCTCTACAGCTGAAATCGACTGCTCACGGTTGCTCATTCCCTCAACAGCCTGAATATTAAGCTGACCATCGGTAACTGGTATCTTAACGGACTCAACCGCTCCTCTGCCTGTAAGATTCATCATCTGAACCATGCCCTCGAGCTTTATGGTTGTTCGAGGTGCGTTTCCTATTGTCACCTTTACCTCATAAAGGCCCTTCGGCAAGTCTACGTTGAAGGTATTGCCAGTACCGTAATCTTTGAACTGAACCGCGTCCGCAGTAACTCCGTTGCCTCCTGCGTTTACGTTAGCCACGTTCCAAGTCTGTGCAAAACCGTAGCCTCTTCCTGAATCATATCCGTCCGAAGCCGACACGCCTGTGAAGCCGTTTGCCGCACCGCTTCCACCGAAATCAAACTTCCAATTAACGGAAGCCGCCTGAGTATTTGTCGGACTTACAAGGTCGGAAGCGCCAATCCCTACAAAAGCAGAAATTGAAAGCACCAGCGAAGTAAGACCGCTCAGCATTTTTCTGAATCTCATGTAAACTCCTCCAATTCCGTACAAAGTACGCATAATTATCTACAATAATTATAACATTGTAAATAAATCAAGTCAATAATCACAGTATGTACTTTTGAATTATTTTTACGTATTTTTGTATCATTTTAACAATGATAATACATAAAAATTGACCGCCCGTCAAAATGGCAGGCGGTTATTCTTTATCAGTATCTTAAACTGTTGCAATTTCTTAGATGAAGTTTTTACCGTTATTGGTGCAACAAGTCTATAATAATACAATTTATCACGCAAAAAACGCTTTCAAAATAATTGGATAATTGAGTTTTTTATTATTTCTCTTATGTTATTAAGTTCTTTCCACGCTTTTCGTCATTGTAAGACTATACTCAGTATGTGTTACATCCGATTTCGAATTATCGTCCTTGTTCGGGCGTTCAGAATGAATTGTCATATGTATATCACTGAAGCCATCTATCACTTGCTGCAGTCTGAAAACTGTCTCTCGCAGTATATCACGCTGATGTGACATAAAAATACGCCCCGCAGGAGACTTCGGATTCGCCTCAAATAGAATATACATCAGGCTTACGAACTGTTCCGTGGTCTTTGGCGTATCGAGAACGCCGTTTATCATCTTGAACTTCATTGTCACGGAACCATCCTCGGCAATTAACTCAGCCATTTCGGAATTGGATGCATATCTACTGAAGATTTCGATAAATACAGCATTGGTGAACTTAAAAACAAGATAATTACTTAGCTCGTCCATGTTATTATAAAAGAGCAGCCTTGAGCGCTTCTGCCCTGTCGGTCTTTTCCCATGCTACGCCAAGATCCTCACGACCCATGTGACCATAAGCAGCAAGCTGTCTGTACTGTGGCTTTCTAAGATCAAGCATTTCGATGATAGCAGTCGGACGGAGGTCGAATATATTTGCAACAGCATCCGAGAGTTTCTCCTCATCCACCTTGCCTGTACCGAAAGTATCAACAAGAATGGAAATAGGCTTAGCTACACCAATAGCGTATGACAACTGTACCTCGCATTTTTCGGCAAGACCAGCAGCAACAACATTCTTAGCAATATAACGTGCAGCGTAAGCAGCACTTCTGTCGACCTTCGTCGGGTCTTTTCCACTGAACGCTCCACCACCATGACGCGAATAACCACCATAAGTATCAACGATTATCTTACGTCCTGTGAGACCGCTGTCTCCCTGAGGACCTCCTACAACGAAACGACCTGTAGGATTGATGAAAAGCTTTGTATTGTTGTCCATAAGTTCTGCAGGAATAACTGCCTTTATAACGAACTCCTCAATATCCTTACGGACCTGATCAAGTGAAACATCAGCAGAATGCTGAGAAGAAACAACAACAGCATCAACTCTTACAGGCTTACCATTATCGTACTCAACAGTTACCTGTGACTTTCCATCTGGACGTAAATAACGAAGAGTGCCGTCCTTGCGAACTTCAGTAAGTTTCATTGAAAGCTTGTGCGCAAGAGATATTGGCAGTGGCATAAGCTCAGGAGTCTCATTGCAGGCATAGCCAAACATTATTCCCTGATCACCCGCACCATTTGAAAGTCCATCAGATTCACTGTTTTCTTCTCTATATTCAAAAGCTTCATTAACACCCATAGCTATGTCAGGGGACTGCTCGTCAATAGAAGTAAGAACAGCACAGGTATGACCATCAAAACCATACTTAGCTCTGTCGTAACCAATATCAATAACTACCTGACGAGCTATCTTTGGAATATCAATTTGAGCCGAGGTGGTTATCTCACCCATACAAAGCACCATTCCTGTAGTAACGCATGTCTCGCATGCGACTCTACCTAGCTTGTCCTGTTCCAAGATAGCATCGAGAACAGCATCTGAAATCTGATCGCAGATTTTGTCTGGATGTCCCTCGGTAACAGATTCGGATGTAAAAAAGCATTTACTCATTAATAAGACCTCCTGATAAATAAAAAAGACCTCCCGAAGTGAGAGGTCATGAAATCATAACGTCCTCATCTTTCGGATTAAACCGCAGGAATTAGCACCTTCGGCACTTCAGCCGGGTTGCTGCGGCTTCATCGGTCCTGTTACCTCCGCCGCTCTTGATAAGGTTATAAATGTATTATACACTATTGTCGAAAAATTGTCAATAGGATGTTTCCCAAATATAACATTTTTTCTGTCTACATTCGAGTAGGAGGCGGCAGATAAGCCGCCGACCTCTCACAGAACCGCACCTACGGTTCCGTATGCGGCGGTTCAATCAACTTAACAAGCAACACACCTTTCGGTGTAGTAATC
>JAFZYX010000169.1 GCA_017616055.1 Ruminococcus sp. | reverse complement strand
TTTCTCGCAGGCTTCATTCAGTTCATCATCGGTCATTTCTTCAACCTGTGCGCCTGTCAGAGTATAATCTGTGGGTATTCCGAGTCTGCCGCAGATATTGATAGCAACGCCTTCGGTATCGCCTGTAAGAACTACTGTGCGAACACCGTTCTTATGGAGTGCAGCAATAGCGGACTCCGCAGACGGCTTAGGCGGATCAAGGAAACCGACAAAACCGATAAGTACCATGTCACTCTCATCGTCTACGCCAAACGTCTCAACATCATGAATATTGTTTTTCTGTGCCACAGCTATTACACGTATACCTTCAAGGTTGTTCTCTGTGGCTATTTTCTGAGCATTGTCGATAAGCTCCTGTGTGATTGGTTTAACTTCGCCTTCTATCTCAATATATCCGCATATTGAGAGGATCTCTTCTACTGCGCCCTTTGTTATGAGCTGTCTTTTTCCGTTCTTGTCTCGCAGTACAACGCTCATGCGACGACGACTGAAATCAAAAGGTATCTCGTCCTCGCGTACATAAGCTTCTTTGAGGTATGAAAGTTCTTCCTTTTCAGCACGGTTGATTATAGCAACGTCCATAAGGTTTTTAAGTCCTGTCTGGAAGAAGCTGTTCATGAAGGCATGACGCAGAACACGCTTGTCCTCACGTCCTAAAACGTCCATATACTTCTCAAGAACTATCTCGTCCTGAGTAAGAGTGCCTGTTTTATCCGTACATAGTACGTCCATTTCTCCGAATGTCTGAATAGCGCCGAGACGCTTTACTATGGTCTGCTTGCGAGACATATTAACAGCACCCTTGGCAAGGGAAGATGTCATAATAACAGGGAGCATTTCCGGCATAAGACCTACTGCGATAGTGATGCCAAACATCAGTGAATCAAGCCAGCTACCCTTGGTAATGAAGTTGGCAATAAAAATAACAGGAACCATGACTATCATGAATCTTATGAGCAACTTGCTTATTGAATTGATATTACGTTCAAAGCTGCTTTTATCCTGATAAGTATTGAGGCTCTTTGCCATACTTCCGAGGTATGTACGATTTCCTGTGGTAAGTATTACAGCCTTAGCACTTCCTGAGATTATATTACTTCCCATAAATCCGATGTTATCAAGCTCGGTGATATCTGAGCCTTCAGGATCTGGACCTGCAAATTTCTCGACAGGCTGACTTTCGCCTGTAAGCTGTGACTGGTCGGTAAACAAGTCTTTTGTTTCTATAAAGCGGACATCGCCCGGAAGCATATCTCCTGAAGCAAGCTTTACGACGTCGCCCGGAACAACGTCTTCTATATTAACTTCCATGCTGCTGCCGTTTCTGATAACGTCTATCTTATTTGTTATCATGTTCTGGAGCTTCTGTGCGGCAGAGTTGGACTTTTCTTCCTGAACAAAGGAAATGATACCAGATACCGCAACAACAAATATCAGCATGAGGAAGGTAGCCCAACTTGGCTTAGCAGCGATGATGACATCAGTTACAAGCGTTACTGCCGCAACAATAAGCAATACAATATTGAACGGATTGATGATCGCCGCACGTACACGTTTCAACAGGCTGTTCTCGTTTCCTGTGTCAATAATGTTTTTTCCGTATTCTTCAAGGCGGTCGCTTGCCTCGACCTGATTAAGACCTTCGTCACAGGTATCAAGTCTCTGAAAAAGCTCTTCATCTGTTATTTTTGCAATTTCCGCAAGCTGCTTTTCTGCTGCCTGCTTTTTCTCATTTTTGTTTTCTGCCATTTTAAGCCTCCGGTCATCAACTGATTGTTTTTAAAGCATACTCTTTATGTATGTATTAAAATTATATCATTTATGTATTTATATGTCAAGAAGCTTAAGCGAGTGCAGTATAGGATAGCTGTTCTTGGTTCAATGCAATTATGACTGCTGACAATGGAGGACTTTTACAGCATCATATTCATGGCGAAATAGAGCCTTTTATGAATTGCATTTTGATTGCCACACTATCCACAGTACAGGCTGCAATCAGCGAAGGAAAGTAATTTCCGAATACGTCAAAACCGGCGATTTTACGCTGTTTCAGGACGATGCTAAGGATTATCTCTAAGGCAAGTCCACTAAGCGTAGGATACTGAATTGGCGGAATATTCACGTTAATGTGTTTATCTGAATAAAAAAATAAGGCTCTCACAGTTTTGAACCGAACCATAAAAAACGTACAATGACAAAAAAGACCTCCTATGGTATAATAGAAACCATAGGAGGTTTTGTTATGGCAAGAAGTTACAGACATATACAGGAGTATGAAAGAGAAATACTTGAACTGAAAGAAAAGGG
>JAFZYX010000168.1 GCA_017616055.1 Ruminococcus sp. | reverse complement strand
TTATAAATTCAGCAAGCAGTTTTGCTGTAGACTCCACATCTGCAAGGTCTATGACCTCAACCGGAGTATGCATATTTCTCAGCGGTATAGAAACTGTACACGTCTTTGCACCGCAACGGTTAACAGAATAACGGTCTGCATTGGTAGATGTCAGTCCGTTCATGACCTCTGTCTGATATGGAATCTCTGCATTTTTGGCAGTTACAAAAAGCCTGTCACTTATCTCCCTTGAAAGCGAAGGTGAAATGCCTATCATAGGACCTTTTCCTAAGTAGCCGCACTTACTCTCGTTCTCGCCGATAGCATAAGCAAAGCTAACATCAACTGCAATCGCAATATCGGGATTGATTTCAAAAGCACCTATCTTCGCACCACGCTCCCCGACTTCCTCCTGAGTAGAGAAAATAACGATCACATTGTATGCAGTCGGCTTTTCCTTGAGAATCTCAAGAGCATAAAGTACAGAAGCAACTCCGCAGCGGTCGTCAAGTGCACCTCCCGTAATGCGACTACCGATGAGCTCATGACAAGTCACGTCAAAGGTAATGCTGTCCCCTGCACTTACAAGCTTTTCAAGCTCATACTTCGTCATTCCCGTATCTATAGCAACATCGTTTATTTCAAGCACCTCACTGCCACCATTGGTTAGATGAGGCGGAACAGAACAGATAACACCCTTTATATCACGCTTTCCATGTATTACAACTGACTGAGCTGGGAGAAGTCTACGGTCTATACCACCTATATTTCCTACCTTCACAAAGCCTTCCTCAGTAATATATGTAACTATAAAGCCTATCTGGTCTATATGAGCGTCCAGTACCAACAGAGGAAGTCCATCTTTATAAGCGCCAAAGCGTCCTATTACGTTTCCGTTTATTATCTCAGCATCGGAGCAATACTCCCTAAGCATGGAAAGTGCAAGCTCTGCCGCACATTTTTCGCTGCCCGAAGCTCCGACTGCTTCCGCTAATGCAGTAACGGTCTTTTTTATATTCATTGCCTTTTTCCTTTCATAAGGTGATAACATTTCAGAATATATTATACCATACAATGCTGTAAATAGCAATAATTGCAGAGAAAAAACTGCCTTTTTTCATCTATTTTCAATCATTAGCTAAACGTAACATTATAATTTACACTTTCTAAAAGCTGAAAACTCCATTTTAAAACTTTTCTTGCATAAATACAGCAAAAATGATATAATTATATTATAACTACTACCAGGAGGTACTGTATGAATTTAAATGATATAATCCACGGTTTTAAAGTAACACGTATTGCTCCAGCACCTAACTGTAACTCAGAACTTATCGAAATGAGTCATGAAAAAACCGGTGCAAGACTTGTATGGCTGAAAAACGACAACGATAACAAACTCTTTTCAATTGCTTTCAGGACACCCCCAACAGACGATACTGGTATATTCCATATACTCGAGCACTCCGTGCTTGGCGGCTCCAAGAAGTATCCTGTAAAGGAGCCTTTTCTTGAGCTCATGAAAGGCACTATGAACACCTTTCTCAACGCTATGACCTATCCTGATAAGACAGTATTCCCTGTTTCAAGTAGAAATAATACCGACTTCATGAACCTCACAAGGGTATATCTAGACGCTGTTTTCGACCCTGCCATTTACTATAACCCAAATATCTTCTATCAGGAAGGCTGGCATATCGAAATGCGGAGCGAGTCTGATACTCCGGTATATAAGGGTGTTGTTTTCAACGAAATGAAGGGCGCTATGTCCTCAGTCTACAGTCGAATGGAGTCAGAGATAATGAACATTCTCTATCCAAACAGCTGCTATCGTTTTGAATCAGGCGGTCTTCCCGAGGCTATAACCGACCTTACCTATGAGCAGTTCATCGAAGGGCATAAGACTTACTATCACCCTTCCAACTCATACATATATCTCGACGGACCTGTTGACATCAACGCTGTACTTGAACTCATCGACAGCGAATATCTATGCCGCTTTGACAAACGTGAGATAAAAAGTAATATTCCAGTACAAAAGCCTATCACCTCCTCTGTTAAAAAGTCATATTATGAAATATCTGCAGATGAGGACGAAGCTTCTCATACCTACTACGTTATCGGCAAAATACTCGGAAGCTGGGAGGAACGTGAGAAAATTACTGCCGCTGCTGTGCTCGGTGAAGCTCTTACAGGATCAAATGATGCCCCACTTAAACGAGCAGTCCTCGATACGGGACTTTGTCTAGACGTTTCTCTCGACCTCAGTGACGGTATTTTCCAGCCGTTTGGCTGCCTCAGCATAAATAACACCGACATGGAGAACTGTGAAAAACTGAAAGAAACTGTTCGTAACACTGTTTCTGAACTCTGCAATAAAGGCATCGACCGAAAACTCCTTGCGGCGGCGATTGACCGCCTTGAGTTTAGGTTCCGTGCAGGCGGTGAACCGAGAGGACTCACAAGAAATATCTCCGCACTCAACGCATGGCTCTACGGCGGCGACCCACTTTGCTATCTCGAGCTTGGTGAAGTATTCGAGTCACTTAGAGTAAAGGCCAACAGTGGCTATTTTGAGAAGCTTCTTAACGAATGGCTCCTAAACGAAGATGGCAAGGCGGAGCTCTATCTACTGCCATCCAGAACTTACGGTGAAGAGCAGAAAAAAGCTGAGGAAAAGCGCATTGCCGCAATTGTTGACGGACTTGCCTGCGAGGAACGCTCGGTCATTATCGAGCAAAACAAAAAACTGGACGATTGGCAACATTCTGTTGATACTACTGAACAACTTGCAACTATGCCTCATCTATCACTTTCAGAGGTTGGCGACAAGCCTATTCCATTCGAAACTGAAACTGATAATATTGACGGAGTTACAGTTCTTAGACACACCGCCTCCGATACAGGAATTACTTCTTTAAATCTTTATTTCTCACTTGCAGACTGCTCTGAAGTTGAACTTTCGGCAGCTGCTGCCGCTTCTAAGCTTTATGGCGAACTTCCCACGAAAAAGAGCTCTGCCGCTGAACTACAGCGCAGAATAACAGGTACTCTCGGTGAGATTTATTTCACTGTAAGCGTATTCTCGCGTAATGGCATTACGGATAAATGCTGTCCATACTTTATGCTGACCACTCGTTTTCTTGACAAAAATGCAACTGAAGCTCTTGACCTTATTTCCGAAATACTCACGGAAACATGCTTTGACGATAAGGGCACTGTCCGCGAGCTTCTCATGCAGTCGGACGAGAATTTCAAACAGTCAATTATCGCTAATGGTCATTCCTATTCTATGGAGCGTGTGCGTGCAAATCTTTCGGCAGAATCAGCAGTTTCTGAGCTTGTTTCTGGCTACGAAGGCTATAAACGCCTGCACGAAGCTGTAAAAGCTCCAGAAAAGCTCATAGAAACAATAAAAAGTCTCAGTAGCCGCATAGTCTGCACTTCAAGACTATATGCCAGCGTTACTAGTACAAACTCGACTTCCATAGAACAACTTCTGAGTGCTCTTCCAACAGGCCAAAAGCCTGCATGCGAAGAAATGAGCTTCAAGCTCGATATACCTGAAAAACAGGGTATAATCATTCCTTCGGGAGTATCCTACTCAGCAATGGCATTTCCTGATAATTCAGCTGACAAAGCGGTACGCAACGTGCTTTTCCGCGTTCTTTCCCTCGAATACCTGTGGAATGAAGTCAGAGTAAAGGGAGGTGCTTATGGAACTGGCGCTTTCATGGCCCCTACTGGCGAACAGTCATTTTATTCTTTCCGTGACCCATCACCTGCAAAAACTATAGATATTTACCGAAAGGCTGCAGATTTCATCAATATTTACTGCAGCAATTCGCCTGATATAACACAGTATATCATAAGCAGCATAGCCAAAGACGAGCCGCTTATGTCTGATGGAAACAAGAGCCGTAAGGCCGATGATCTGTGGTTCAGAGGCATTACCTACGATGAACGCGCTGCTGAGAAAAAACGTATGCTCTGTGTAACTCATGAACAGCTCAGAGAAGCAGCCGAAAAGCTCCGCACTTTCGGAAATATCTGCGTTATGGGCAGCGAAGCTGCTATGAATGAGATTGAGCTTACCACTGAAACACTGACTTAATTTAGAAAGGTAATGCTTATATTGTTCTGTATTTTACGATTATAATATCACAACTATATTAACAAAAACGCCCCGGAGCTGTGAACCGAACCATAAAAAACGTACAATGACAAAAAAGACCTCCTATGGTATAATAGAAACCATAGGAGGTTTTGTTATGGCAAGAAGTTACAGACATATACAGGAGTATGAAAGAGAAATACTTGAACTGAAAGAAAAGGG
>JAFZYX010000167.1 GCA_017616055.1 Ruminococcus sp. | reverse complement strand
GACATTTACAGTACCGTCCTCGTTATCGCTGAGCTCGCAGCCGAGTACTATATCACTGAACAGCCTGATCAGCGTCTCATCGGTATTGGGATCGTAATACATCTGTATCTGAAGTATAGCCTGACCGGGATTGTCTATCTCTGCATTTTTATAAAACTCGGTGTAGTTACCTTGAAGCTTAAGCTCTGTCATGCATCCGATAATATCTTCATGCGTGTCAAAATCAGCTGCACTGACACCTGCAGGCACCGGAAGTTTTAAGGTCTGGATGCAGTTTTCTTTATCGATAAAGAACTTGTATCCGTCATTTGTGTTAAAGACATTTATAAGCTCTTTAGGTAATAATACAACTTCTGGCTCGGTGTTTTCATCTGAACCGTCATCACCTTCTTCGCCGGTTCCGATAACACCCGTACTGCCATCACTTGTTTCATCTGTATCAGTATCCGCACTGTCAACATCATTACCGGTATCAGCTACGCCTTCTTCATTATCGATATTTGATACATCATTACCCTGATCGGTGCCTGCTTCTGTATCCGTTTCGGTTACGTCGTCCTCGGTCACTTCCGGTATTTCTTCTATATATGTAGATATCTCGGAGGTACCAGTCTGAGAATTCCATACGTAGTTAAATCCCAGGTTTTCCATGGTAAAACGTCCGGGAATATACAGGATATCAGCATCTCTGTCATATATGAAAAATACTGTAGGTGCATACGAGCAGCGGCTGATCAGTCCGTTTACATACGCGATCTTGCTGTCCACACTGTAAAGCACGGTGTTTCCGTTGTATTCAACCTTTATAAGGCCGGTCTTTTTATTGTAATTAAAATCGATACCGGTAACCTTAAATACTCTTGATTTGGTACTGATAAGTGCCGTATCTTCCAGTATGATCGAAGGAGTATCGAGCAGCTCGACTTCTTCGCCTTCAAAAGTGATCTTGCCACGGGTACCTTCGTATTTTACTTTTTCACCGTTTAATTCATAGTAAAAAGGAGTTTTGATGGTAACAGTGGATGTAGCCGAATCCCAATAGTATTCCATACCGAGCGTTTCAGCGACAAATCTCGTGGGTACCATGGTAGCTGTCTTTTTACTTGACTTATATTTAACCCTGTAAGGTGCGCAGGGTGCTTCTATCTCTTCGTCATCAATGTATGCCAGAGTCTTTCCGATGTACATCTTAAGCACATGGCCTTTATACTTGATTGTGATGCATTTCTTGGATGCACTGTACTTTGCGGTCGTGCCTATAGCATCTTTAAAAAGCGCGCCCGCACTGGCATAAGCGATGTTTCGCTCGGACAACATCGGAGGCTGCTCAGAAAGATCGACCTCATAGCCATCGACTATATATGTAGGTACGGTCCCGGTGTACGATACGGTCTTTCCGATGGAGTAGTCCTTATATTTAAAAGTACTGTCCGCCGAAGCGTTTACTGCAGGACACGCAATACCTATACATAAAAGCAATAAAAACAGACATACAAGTATAATATTTAATCTGATGATAGTCTTTGCGGTATTCTTAAATTTCCTTGTTTCCAAATTCATTTTTCCATCCTCTTTTCCAGTTAATATTATCTGTAACATGTGGAAAAAAGTCAAGCCATTTCACAAAAATGCTACACAATTTAATAAATATATGATAGAATGAGCCTATATTTTTATCCGGGAGGAAAATATGCAGCTTAAAAGATTGCTCAGCCTTACCAGGAAAGCCGTAGATGAATATAATATGATCGAGGAAGGCGATAAAATAGCCATCGGTATTTCGGGCGGTAAGGACAGCCTTACCCTGCTTTATGCATTGAGCGGACTCAGACGTTTTTACCCCAATCATTTCGATATAGAAGCCATCACCGTCAACATGGGCTTTCCCGAGTTTGATACATCAAGGATCAGAGCTCTGTGTGACGAGCTCGGAGTACACTATACCGTTGTTGATACCGAGATCAAGCAGGTCGTATTTGATATCAGAAAAGAAGAAAATCCCTGCTCATTATGTGCCAAGATGCGTAAAGGAGCTTTTAATGATGAAGCCAAAAAGCTTGGCTGCAATAAGGAGGCATACGCCCATCATAAGGACGACGCCATAGAGACCACTCTCATGTCACTCATATACGAAGGGCACTATCATTGCTACGCTCCCGTCACATACCTCGACCGTATGGATATCACTCTTATCAGGCCCCTCTTATACGTTGACGAATGTGACGTTGTAGGCTTCAAGAACCTTTATAACCTTCCCGTCGAAAAAAATCCCTGCCCTGCAGACGGTTATACCAAACGTGAGTACGTAAAAGATCTGATCAAAACCTTAGAAAAAGAAAACCCCGGTGTCAAAGACAGACTCTTTCATGCTGTACATGAGTATTGGAGTAGACAATGATGACAAGCCTCTCCACCACTTTTTTGGCGGAGCCGTGGATCCGGGACTCTGTCAGCCTGTCAGCCGCATTGCAACTGACCCTCGTGCCGAATCAAACATTTGTTTGACAAAATGAAATTGATATGTTATTATAGATACGAACTAATATTCGATATTTCATTTTGTAACTTGTAGCTAATTGGGATTTGTTATCATACTGGAAAGGTGACGGGATAATTATGGCAAAAGATAAGATATCTAAGAAGCAGCGTGAGATACTTGATTATATAAAAGAACAGATAGTTGAAAAGGGTTTCCCTCCTTCGGTAAGGGAGATCTGTGAAGCAGTACACCTTAAGTCTACTTCTTCTGTACATGCTCACCTTAATTCCTTGGAAAAGAACGGATTTATCAGACGTGACCCGGCTAAGCCCCGTTGTATAGAGATCGTTGACGACTCATTCTCAAGCTTCCGCCGTAATAACCTTAACATCCCTATATTAGGTACTGTGACTGCAGGACTGCCGATACTGGCCGTAGAAAACTATGAGGGTTATTTCCCGTTACCTTCCGATATGCTCCCTTACGGTAAGGAAGTATTCATGCTCCGTGTGAAGGGCGAAAGTATGAAGAACGCCGGTATCCATGATAAGGACCTGATCTTAGTCGAGCAGCAGTCCACAGCCAATAACGGCGATTATGTAGTAGCTCTCATCGGTGATACCGTGACAGTTAAGACTTTCTATAAGGAGGACGGTCACATCAGGCTCCAGCCTGAGAACGAGATCTTCTCTCCCATCATTACCGACGTCTGCCAGATACTTGGCAAGGTAATTGGGTTATTCAGACTTTTCTAATTCTGATCAATCTTTGAGCGATAGGTGACAAAGGAAACGTTTCCTTTTGTC
>JAFZYX010000166.1 GCA_017616055.1 Ruminococcus sp. | reverse complement strand
TACGATGATTCCGTTTGGACTGCATCGTTTTCTGAAAGAGGAATGATTTATTATGAACATTATAAAATAGTGTATGATGAAAATCATCGCTTAAAAGGCTTATATCAAATCAATGCAGGCAACTCCTTACAGGTAATGGCTGAAGAATACGATTACAGTGAAATCGAACAAGGTATTGTAACCTGTCTTTTCACTGACTATGTTGGTAAAGCAAGCGGAACTTCAAAAGATATTCCTATTGGGTATAAAGGTTCGCCAGCCATACAATGGAAATATGTTGTAAATATTGATGAAAAAGGGAAGCACAAAGCAATAACAGTATATAAAAACATAAATGGAGAATTTGTTTTTAATGAACATGTAGACTTTTAACCTAACGGGCAAGAAGTCTCCCGCCTGTATAGGCGGCGGGAGTATGTCACTTAATTACGATACATAGAAAGGAGACTTCCCTCAATGAAGTTCTATATGCCCACGAAACTATATAGCGAAAACAACTGTGTTGAAAAGCATTCCGAGGAGCTTGCAGCTTTTGGATCCCACGCGCTCATAATTACGGGAATGAATTCCTCAAGAGAAAATGGATCACTCAATGACGTTATATCGGCTCTTGAAAGACACACTATCAAGTATACTATATTTGACAAAACCGAGGAGAATCCAAGCATTGAAACTGTTATGGCTGCACGGAATAAGGGGCTTGAATGCGAAGCCGACTTTGTTATCGGTATCGGCGGAGGTTCACCTCTTGACGCTGCAAAAGCTGTAAGTCTAATGATGAAGAACAGTGATAAAACGTGGGAATTTCTCTATGAGAATACCTTAGCTGAAGCTCTACCAATTGTCGCTGTTCCCACCACTTGTGGAACAGGATCAGAAGTAACTGGAGTCGCCGTTCTCACGCGACATGACATTAAAACAAAGCTCTCAGCAAAGCATAAGATTTTCCCTAATTTAGCACTTATTGACGGAAAGTATCTTCTTAATGCTCCGAGAAAAATAATAGTGAATACAGCCATAGATGCTCTTGCTCACCTAATAGAAAGTGCTGTAAACACCTGTGCGGATGTCTACAGCGATATGTCTGTATTTTCTGGCCTTTCTATGTGGAAAAAGTGTCGTCCGTATATCAACGGCTCGAAGGAACTGAATGCGGAAATAGCACAGCTTCTAATGGATACTGCTACTCAAGCCGGAATATCAATTGCTCAAACAGGAACGACTATTCCTCATTCACTAAGCTATATGCTCACCTATAATGCAGGCATTCCACACGGTGCAGCTGTAGGAGCTTTTCAGAGCAAGTATCTGAAGTACACGGAGAAAGAACGCAGAAACGCTGTCCTCAGTGCCGCTGGCTTCAACAACACAGATGAACTTGGTGAATTTATCACTAGTCTTGCACCTGTTTCATGTGACAGTGAGTTACTAGAAAAATCGGCTGAAGCAGTAATGAAAAACAGGGCAAAGCTTGCGCTCTGCCCCTATGAGATAACGGAAACTATTATGTCGGATATTATAAAACTCTGAAGCTGTAAACGCGCCACGGCATAGTTATTGAGTCCATTTCATAATTACCCATTTTTTATTATGCAATCAATAAGCTCGGGGAGTTCACTGAATTTCCTGAGCTTTAGTGTTTTCTGCTCTATTTTCCCAAAGCCGTAGGCAGCATGGATAAACTCCAGTCCAGCCTTCATAGTAGCGTCGTAGTCCCCCTGTATATCGCCTATATACCAAGCTCTTTCAAGGCCGTTGCGTTTTGCTAAAAGTGCTATATTATCCCCTTTTTCCTTAAGATTATTGCCATAGCACTCGATGTCTTCAAAGTATTTACCAAAGCTGTAATGCTCAAGAAAAGACTCTATATATCCGCTCTGACAATTGCTTACAATGTAGAGAGAGTATTTCTCACTAAGCCTTTTCAAAGTCTTTTCAAGATCGGGATAAAGAACTCCTCCGTGTTCTAGAAGGTATTCGTTCTCATAGTCACCGCACTTCTGCAAAAGCTCCATGCGTTCCTTCTTTGGCAGGTCACCGAAGATGATATCTGCTATCCTGTCCATAGTCAGTCCCATAACACTCATGATATCTTCCTTGGTTATATCAGGACGAACATATCCAAGCTGCTTAACCTTTTCAGTCCACGAAGCTGCAACGTTTTCGGACGAGTCCCAAAGCGTTCCATCCATATCGAAAATAAGTCCAATTTTCATTTTCCATCCACCATTCTTGAATATATTTCATTAAGTTGCGCTTTGTCATGTTTTATTTCATCGAGTATAGTTATCCTGCCCTTTCTGACAGTTCTTGCTTTCAACCATATATCTGCAAACATCTCTTCAGAAATACCATAGGATTTAGGATTTACGTCCAAACCATATGTTTTGAAGAAACCAAGAAGTCCATCTATGGTCTGCCCCTGAAAAATGCAAGCTGGGAGAGTTCCAAGAGCAACAGCCATGCCATGTGATAACTTAATTTCAGGGTAGTATTCCTCGATAGCATGTGCAAAAAGGTGCTCACTTCCGCTGCAAGGGCGGGACGAACCTGCAATTTCCATAGCTAGTCCTCCCATAACCAAAGCGCGTGAAAGTATTCTGATGAAAACACGGCTTTTCATATTCTTTTCATCACAATGATATACTGAATCATAGCTCATTCTGCTTAAAGCATAAGCAAAATCATCAACCTGAGTTGAGGTTTTTGAAGCTGACAGTTTCCAGTCATATAGAGCCGTGTGCTTAGCAATGGTATCACCTATACCTGATAAAGTCTGCACTTCCGGTGCGTTTATTATCATATTAGTATCGACTATTATAGCCGTAGGTATCTTGCATGACAACGTCATACGAGATTTTTCATTTGTCTCAAGCACCGAAAACGGTGAAGCAAGAGAATCATTACTAAGGGATGTAGGCATACATATATATACCGCCTTGCTAATGTGAGCAGCATATTTTGCAGTATCGAGAACTCTTCCGCCACCTATTCCTATAATAACCTTTATATCCTCAGTACATACTTTTTTAGCAATTGCTACTGCCTCGTCAAAGCTAGCGCTCTGCATCGCCAGTATCTCTGCATTGCCAAAATCACGACTAATATCTGTTATCTTATCTTTATAGATACCGATAAGGAACTCTTCAGAAATAACAATTGTCTTCTGGCCAATTATATCAGGAATATATTTTTTTATAATCTCATCCGAATGAAAAAAAGCATCTTCCTCAACCGCAAGACAAATAGGAAGATTAAATCTGGTATGCTGGTTCATATTAACGCCTCCATCCACTATAATAATTGTCCGATATGATGAGAAGATCTTTGATCAACAAATCTATACGGAACCATGATATAATTTTAATTATGTGAATATTATATCATATTAAAATCAAAATATCAACCCGTTTACCGTAAATACGTTGTTTTAAGCATTCTTTAAGCATTCTAACGTATAACATCTTCACTAAGGAAATATGTTCTATAAGTTGAGAAAATAAGGAATACAATTGACTGTTAGAACAAAAGCTCATATTATAAGGAACGGAAGGCTATGACTTCATCTTACTGTAAAATCAGAGAATATAACAACATGTTATATTTATACAAAAAAGACCGCACTAATGCACGGTCTTGTCAGCGTCCCAAAGAGGAGTCGAACCTCCGGCCTACTGCTTAGGAGGCAGTCGCTCTATCCTACTGAGCTATTGGGACAAATCTAAGTAATATTTTAACACATATTTCTGATCATTGCAAGTACCAGACAATAATTTTATTTATTTAACATATCCAAAATAAAGTAGGGGTGGATTTGTGTCCACCCCAGTAAATCTACTCAGTTTTATGGCATTTCGAGCTATAAGAGCAAGCACTGCAATTACTGCAGTTGCTCCCTTTTATCTTCTGCTTTATGATACTACGCACTGCAAGAAAAAATCCTGCAGCTATAAGAAGCAATATTATCACATCATAAATATTCATTTCAGTTCACTCCCAAAGCTAAGCATATTAGCCTGATAACAAGCGCTGCACCCCATGCCACAGTGCATTGAAACAGAACCATAGTAAAAGCCCATTTTTTGCCGAGCTCACGCTTTACAGCTGCAATTGCTGCAACACACGGCGTATATAGCAAGCTAAACACAAGAAGCGAAGCCGCTCCCGCCGTAGTAAGGGCAGCTCCCACATTTCCAGAAAAAAGTACTTCAAGTGTAGAAACAACGCTCTCCTTTGCCATAAATCCTGTGATAAGTGAGGTAACTATTCGCCAGTCTCCGAGACCAACAGGGCGGAACACAGGCTCTAAAAGTCCAGCAACTGCAGCAAGAATACTATCCTCTGAATCGCTAACCATATTGAAGTCAAAACTGAAATTTTGCATAAACCATACTACTACAGTTGCGATAAGTATCACAGAAAAAGCCCTTTGCAAGAAATCCTTGGCCTTTTCCCAAAGTAGCTGGATTACATTCTTAAAGCTCGGCATACGGTAATTTGGGAGTTCCATAACAAAAGGAACGGCTTCACCACGAAAAATGGTTTTTCTGTAAAGAAGAGCAGTAATAATTCCCATAAGAATTCCAAGTATATAAAGTCCTGCCATGATGAGTCCGCCACGTTTGGGGAAGAAAGCACTGACAAAAAAAGCATAGATAGGAAGCTTTGCAGTACAGCTCACAAAGGGGGTAAGGAGAATTGTCATCTTTCTATCTCTCTCGCTTGGAAGAGTTCTTGTAGACATAACTGCAGGGACTGTACATCCAAATCCAATTAGCAAAGGGACTATACTTCTGCCAGAAAGCCCTATCTTACGCAATAGTTTGTCCATGACAAAAGCTACGCGAGCTATGTATCCACTGTCCTCAAGTAGTGACAGGAAGAAAAACAAAGTTACGATAACGGGCAGAAAACTGAGAACGCTTCCCACACCTGCAAAAATACCGTCAATAACCAGACTATGTATAGTGTCGTTAATACCTATCTTCAAAAGGAGACTGTCAGTCGCCCCCGTAAGCCAATCTACTGCCTTTTCAAGTAACCCCTGTAGCCATGCACCTATAACGTTAAAAGTTAGCAAGAAAACAAGTATCATAATACCTAGAAATGCTGGTATCGCTGTGTACTTTCCTGTAAGGAACTTGTCCGCACGGCGGCTTCTTATAGTTTCCTTACTCTCGCGTGGCCTGGTAACTGTCTCATCACATATTCTGCGGATAAAAGCGAATCGCATATCTGCAATGGCGGCACTCCTATCGAGACCACGTTCCTTTTCCATCTGACTGATAATATGCTCAAGCATTTCCTTCTCGTTGTCATCCAGTTTGAGCTGATCCAATATCAGCTTATCTCCCTCAACAAGCTTGCTT
>JAFZYX010000019.1 GCA_017616055.1 Ruminococcus sp. | reverse complement strand
CTTAAACCGGAGCATAAGCGGTATCTCCGAAAATCCTACGGTCATAACAGCGCCGATAATAAGGATATTCTTGATATGATTCACACTTACGGGCATTTTTGCCGCAGCAGCTATTATCACCTCTGCCAAAATTGCGAGAACAAGACCTGTGAGCAGCAGTATACCGCGCACTATGAACTTTGAAGCGATTATCTTCCTGTCGCTTACAGGCAGAGTATAGGAGAAAAGCTGCCAGCGCGACTGATAGTCCTTCTGAATGACGTCATTATGTCCGTAACCCATACCTACAAGGGCGATACATGCCGCGTAGAAATATGCCTGCGGATAGAATGCTTCTATCACGCCCTCTTCGCCTTTGAGATTGCCTGCATATGTACTTATGCATACCAAAGACATCATGGCAACGAATATGAAATAAGCAATCAGCGTAAGTACGGTAGTTTTGCGGATAAGATAAAGCTCACGGTAAATAAGACCTTTCATTCATCTCCACTCCTTTTTGCCGCGGTTTACATAGTAAAGCATTATGTCCTCGAGAGTTGCAGGGTCGATGACCGCGCCCGAGTATTTGCGGCTGCACTCAGCTCTGTCGGACACCATTACCTCCGCGCCAAAGTCGGAAAGTCTTGCGCTGACTATATCCTCGGCAGCAATGTCCTTATAGTCATCCTTAGTACACTTTAGTATGCCGTGGCTATCAAGGATGTCGTCCTTGTATCCGCTTATAAGCACCTTTCCCTTATCGATAAATGTAACACAATCGGCAATTTTGTCAAGGTCTGATGTAATATGTGAGGACATGAGAATAGTATTCTCCTCATTCTGTAGATACTCGAGAAAAATATCAAGTATTTCGTTACGTACAACGGGATCGAGTCCAGTTGTAGCCTCGTCCATGATGAGCAGTTTCGCATTATGAGAGAGAGCTGCCGCTATCTGGAGCTTCATCTTCATACCTTTTGAGAACTTACCGAACTTCTTTTTTCTCGGCAAAGCAAAGCGATCCATATAGCAAAAAAATGTATCGGTGTTCCACTCGTCGAATATCTCGCGGAGTATCTTGTCCATAGCTATCGCGTTGAGTCTGTCGTCAAACGGAAGCTCGTCAAAAACAGCTGCTATATGCCTTTTTACCTCGTATTCATCCTTTTCATTGTCAAGTCCAAGGAGCTTTATCTCTCCCTCGTCCTTCCTGACAATATTGAGCAGCGCGTTGATAGTAGTGGTCTTTCCCGCACCATTCTGGCCGATAAACCCCATAATACCGCCCTTTGGCACATTAAAGCTCACATTGTCCAGCGTAAAGCCGTCATATCTCTTGGTTAATCCCTTGATCTCTATAGCATTTTCATAGTCATTCATTTTCTACCCCTCCATAAATCAGTTCAAGCATTTCCTTGAGCTCATCAAGGCTAAGCTCGCACTGTCTTGCTTTATCACATACCTGAGTGAGCAAAGCTTCAGTCTGGCGCAGATATTCCTCGCGAAGAAGCTCGGTATTCTGCCCCTTGACAAAGCTGCCCTTACCTGTATACGATTCGATAAAACCATCTCTTTCGAGATCCTCATAGGCGCGTTTAGTAGTAATAACGCTTATGCGTAGCTGCTGTGCAAGTGTACGCATGGAAGGCAGAGCGTCCCCTGCTTTCAGCGTACCATTAAGGATGAGCCCTTTGATCTGCGAAGATATCTGCTGATAGATAGGCTCACCTGATGAGTTACTGATAATAATATCCATAGTTCACCTCATAATGTATATATACGTTATATACATTATAGCATTTATATACACACTTGTCAATACCCTTTTTAAAATTCGCTCTGCAAATTCTGCAAATAAATATAATTCTAATGTGACTACCGACCACAACGCACTTACATTGGTCAATACTTCAGCATCAACTGCAAAGCTCTTGATTTTGAATATTCGTATATGATAAACAAATAAAAACAGCCCTTTTTAGTCAAAATCGCCTATTTTTAAAAAATAATATAGACAAGTCGCAAAAAATAATATATAATATAATGTATATAAAAACTTGTATGACCAGATCTTCATAAGCATTTTACCACTGTTTTTTTACGGTAATGCGGCAAAAAACGAGTCAGCAGGTATAATCCGGTATCCGTATACCGTAAATGCGGAAACCGCAGTTGATTCTGCGGCTTCGGAGCACTAAAAACATGAGAGTTATCACAGGCATTGCAAGAGGCCGCAGGCTTGTCGCGCCCGATGGTCTTGATGTAAGGCCTACAGCAGATAAAGTCAAGGAAGGCATCTTTTCAGCCGTTCAGTTTGAGCTTAATGGCGCAAGAGTATTAGATCTATTCGCAGGAAGCGGTCAAATGGGTATCGAAGCACTCAGCAGAGGCGCAGGTCACGCGGTTTTTATCGACAATTCCCTGCGTTCTATAAGGTGTGTAAACGAAAACTTGAGAAATACAGGATTTGAACGTCAGTCAGAGGTTATAAACCGCGACAGCTACGATTATATAAAACTCACAGCACAGACCTTCGACATCATTATACTCGACCCGCCATACCGATATAACCATATCGCAAATATCCTCCCCTTTGCAGCCAAAAAGCTCAACGAGGGTGGTTCTATCATCTGCGAGTATGAAAGCGAGGCTGAAGAGCCAACAGCTCCTGATGGAATGACGCTGAGAAAGACCTATCACTACGGCAAGATCAATGTGACTATATTCTGCAAACCGTCTGAGGAGGTGGCTGAAGAATGAGAAGGATTGCCGTTTGTCCCGGCAGCTTCGACCCTGTTACTCTTGGGCATCTCGACATCATTACCAGAGCTTCAAAGCTCTTTGACAAGGTGATAGTCCTTATTTCCAGGAATGCTGGCAAGGCACAGCCGAGCTTCACGGCCACAGAGCGTATGCTTATGATAGAACAAGTAACACGTGACCTTGATAATGTCGTTATTGACATTCTCGACGGTCTTCTTGCAGATTACGTCAGAGATGTGGGTGCTGTTGCTATAGTAAAGGGACTGAGAGCCGTCAGCGACTTTGAATATGAATTTCAGATGGCTCTTGCAAATAAAAAGTTGTATGCAGGTGCTGAAACGGTCTTTCTAACAACAGCTACCGAAAATATGTATCTCAGTTCGAGCCTTGTAAAGCAAATTGCTTACTTTGGTGGAGATATAAGCCATTTTGTTCCCAACGAGATTCTCGATGATATAAAACAAAGACTAATTAAGGAGAGGTAATCACTATGAGCATTGATGAGATTTTAGAAGAAATGGACGAACTTCTTGATAAAGCAGGTTCCGTTCCTTTTGTAGCACATAAGAAAGTCATTGACGGCGAGCGCATGAGAGAACTCATCAACGACGTCCGTCTTAATATGCCTCACGAACTCAAAGAGGCTAAGAAGATTGAATTTGACTGCCAGCGTATCCTCAATGAAGCAAAGCTCAATGCCGAATCAATTATTAGAAAGGCTGAGGAGCGTGCAGCTCAGATAGTTTCAAGAGAGGCTATCGTTACGGAGGCTAAGAAAAAAGCTCTCGATATGCTCAACAAGGCTCAGACAGCTTCAAAGAACCTACAGCAAAATGCTGCAACTTCTGTAGCAAAAATGCTCAATGAAACTGAGAGTTACTACTCCAGAAACCTACAAAGCATAAAGGTCGTAAAAAGCAAGCTTGGCAGCGCAGTTTCTGCAGGCTTAACCAATGACAACAAGAAAAATGGCATTCAGTAACTAATGGCGGTGCTCTTCCGAGCACCGCCATTTTTCATAGGAAATAGTATTAGTAAAAGGGCGCAGTGTGTGCCCTTTATTGTTTGGATTCAATTGTTGACAGAAGAGGGCAATGCCTTTGGCACCAAATAGAAGTATTTGATTATCTCATGTAATTTACTAACCACTTGAAAGCAGCGTAACATTTCGATGATGTTTGTTTTCTTACACTACTTCTTAAACTTTACTTAAATCTTGCCATATTATGTATTGTTTTCGCAAAATCATCACCTAAAATGTATTTACTTTGTAGATTTTGTATATATTTTATTGACTTTTTGTTACTATGATGGTAATATTT
>JAFZYX010000018.1 GCA_017616055.1 Ruminococcus sp. | reverse complement strand
ATTGTAGCCTAAAATGTGTTACAATTTGTAATATGTTAAGGAGACACACTCCTTAACATATTCCTGAAGGTCCGCTCAAAATAAGATTTTATTAAGAGAAAGGATGTCTATCATGTCCAACAGATTATTTCAGGGTTTAGTTCATCAGATGCGTGATTCTATTGACGCTACTATCGGTGTTGTAGATGAGACTGCAACTATCATCGCTTGCAGCGATCTGTCACGTGTTGGTACAACAAATGAGTTCGTATCACTCGATCTCAGCGATTCACACGACATTTTCATCCGCGACGGCTTCACTTACAAGCCTTTCGGCTCAAGAGTAAAGCCAGATTATGCGGTATTTGTAGAGGGTGTTGATGATGCTGCTGCAAAATATGCAAGCATCCTCGCTATTGCACTTTCAAATATCAAGCAGTACTACGACGAAAAGTACGACAGAAACAACTTCATAAAGAATGTCATTCTCGACAATGTTCTCCCGGGCGATATCGTAATCAAGGCAAGAGAACTTCACTTCAATGCCGAAATCAGCCGTGCAGTATTCCTTATCAGGATCATTTCTGCTAATGACATTTCCGCTTATGATGTTATTCAGAACCTCTTCCCTGACAAGAACAAGGATTTCGTTTTCAATATCACAGAGACAGATATCGTTCTCGTCAAGGAGCTCAAGAGCACAGTAGATTCAAAGGATCTCGAAAAGCTCGCACGTTCTATCGCAGATACTCTCAGCAGTGAGTTCTATACAAGAGTTAACGTTGGTATCGGTACAGCAGTTGTCGGTGTCAAGGAGCTTGCACGTTCGTTCAAGGAAGCTCAGATGGCTCTTGAAGTTGGTAAGGTATTCGATACAGACAAGGTTATCGTAAGCTACGACAACCTCGGTATTGCACGTCTTATCTATCACCTCCCCACAACTCTCTGCGAGACTTTCCTCCACGAGGTATTCAAGGTAGGCAGCATCGAGTCTCTCGATCACGAAACGCTCTTTACCATCCAGAAGTTCTTTGAAAACAACCTCAACGTTTCAGAAACATCAAGAAAACTCTTCGTACACAGAAATACACTTGTATACAGACTCGAAAAGATCAAAAAGCTTACAGGTCTTGATCTCCGTGAATTCGATCACGCTATTATCTTCAAGATCGCTCTCATGGTAAAGAAGTACCTGTCTGCTAATCCTGTAAAGTTCTGATAAAAGCCTCAACAGGCACATATGGAACTTCGGGCGGCTCTGTCCGCCCTTTTCACAGATTAAGGTAGGTGTGACCCATTGGTAGAACTTAAAAACGTATCCGTGACCTACTCCAGTGGTGTTGACGCTCTCAACAACGTCAGCCTCAAAATAAACGACGGTGACTTTGCCTTCGTTGTAGGTTCATCAGGTGCGGGCAAAAGTACTATGATAAAGCTTCTGCTCAAGGAAATTGACGCCACAAGCGGTGTTGTCACCGTTAACGGCTACAACCTGAACAAGCTCAAAAAAAGAAAGATACCTGAATTCCGCCGTACGCTCGGTTTCGTATTTCAGGATTTCCGACTGATCCCGTCAATGACAGTATACGAGAACATCGCTTTCGTTCTCAGGGTTATCGACGCTCCGATCAAATATATCAGAAAGAGAGTCCCTTACGTTATAAGTCTCGTAGGGCTCCATGCTAAAACGAACTCTTACCCCGATGAGCTTTCCGGCGGTGAAAAACAGCGTGTTGCAATTGCAAGAGCACTGGTAAACGATCCGCAGCTCATAATCGCAGATGAGCCTACGGGTAATATTGACCCCGAACTCTCCTACGAGATCGTTGAGCTCCTCAAGGGCATAAACGATCAGGGTACTACTATACTCATGGTAACTCATGAGCACGACCTTGTAAGACACTTCGGCGGACGTATAATCAACATCACCGAGGGTGAAATTGTTTTCGACGAGGTCATAACAGGTACAGGCGACGAACTCCTTGCAGATATGAGCGCTGAGATGTCTGCAGAAGCTATGGCAGCTGCCGTAAGCGAAGCAGAGCATATCAACGATAATGTCCGTGAGGAAATCAATACAGAAGACAATATCGAACTGCCCATAGAAAACATGACTGCAGATGATATTATTTCCGCTATAGGCGGAATTCCTGAGCCTGAAAAGCCTGAAAAGGAATTGATGACGCCCGTAAAGGAGAACATTGACGTGGAGATCACGCAGGAACTCCCGAAGATACCCGAGGGCGAAACACCTGAGGAGATACTTGCTGCACTCTCCGATAAAACGGAAGGAGGTAAAGTATGAAGCTCAGTGGTTTCAGATACCTCGCCGATCAGGGCGTGGAAAATATATGGAAGAATAAGATGATGGCGTTCGCTACATTCTGCGTACTGCTCATATCACTTCTTCTCGTTGGAATTGCAGGGTTGTTCTATATTAACCTCAATTCCATGATAAAAGGTCTCGGCAGTCAGAATGAAGTCGTTGTAATAATGAATCAGGGAACTACCGAAGAACAGAATAATGCTGCTGAGGAGGCCATAAAGGCCATCCCCAATGTGGCAACCATAAAGTTCGTATCCAAGGAAGAAGCACTTGAAAGGCAGAAGGCAAGCCTTCCGAACGCTCAGGTAATCTTCAACGATTATATAGGCGACGATGCTAGCTTTATGCCTGACGGATTCAGTGTAACCGTCAAGAATAACGACAAGATCTCAGAGACTGTCACCCAAATAAACGCTCTTGAAAATATACAGAGCGCTTCTGCTTCACCACAGGTAGCTGAGTTCCTCAGAGAACTCAGAAAGGTAGTCTCAATGATCGCTGGTGCTGTTATACTGGCTCTTGCAGTAATTGCAATGATAATTATATCCAATACCACAAAGGCAAGTGTTTTTGCCCGACGTGAGGAGATACAGATAATGAAGTATGTTGGCGCAACAAATGCGTTTATCCGTATGCCGTTCTTTGTAGAAGGTATGGTAACAGGTTTCTTCGCCGGTGCAGGTGCATACTTCATCACATGGGCGATTTACCGCTCTGCTTATAAAATGCTGACAGAACAGGGCATGCTTATGAAGACTTTCGGTATAGGAAGCCTTATCCCATTTGATAAGATAAGGTTATATATAGTCATCGGCTACCTTGTATTCGGCGCTCTCATAGGCGCTGTAGGAAGCGTTATAAGCACAAGAAAGCATATCGACGTATGATATGGATGTCCGAACGAATAATATGAAATCTTTTTATGAAAGGAGTGTGCTGTCAGTCCAATCTTAATTTACTTCATAAGGTCTGACACGCAGCTTGATTATGAAAAAACTTAATATATTCAAAAAGGGAGTATCCTTTGTTATCTCATCCGTTTTATCCGCATCCGTTCTGGCAGCTTATCCTTCAATTCAGGGCAGAGACGAAAAAGCTTCTGCGCTGACTATTGCAGAAATGCAGGAAGAGATAAATAACAATAAAGCCAGAATAGCTGAGCTTCAGGAACAGCTGGACGCTCTTGAAGGCAATAAGGCTGAAGAGCAGCAGTATCAGAATATTCTTATGGATCAGATTGACAAGATACATGAGAATATTGACCTCCTCAATAAGGAAATAGACAGTCTCAATGCAGATATCGATACCACTAAGTTCAACATCGAAATGCTGGATGACTCTATTGTAAAACAGCAGGAGGAGATTGACCACAATGTCGAGATCTTCAAACAGCGCCTCTGCAATATGTATATCTCTGGTAACGAAAATCTTGCTTCCGTGGTTGTAGGTACTTCAAGCTTCTATGATATGATATCACGAGTTGAAATGGTAAACCGTATCGCCTCATACGACGAGCAGCTAATAAATGATATCCTCGCTGATATCAACGAAATGGAGCAGTCCAAAAAGAATCTCGAGTCCGAAAAGCTTACTCTGGAAATGAAAATGGAAGAACAGGAAAAGCGTAAGGAAGAGAAAATGGAAGAGATGGACATCCTCAACGAGCAGATGGTAAAGACTCAGGCCGAGATTGATCGTAT
>JAFZYX010000017.1 GCA_017616055.1 Ruminococcus sp. | reverse complement strand
TCTTCAACAGGAGCCCCTTCAATTTTATCAGGTACTGTTACCTCGGTCTGTCCACCCTTATATTTTGTGATGATAGCAGCGCCCTCGAATATCTCATACTCATATGCTTCACTTGAAACGATCTTTCGTTCTCTGACAGTTGTTTCCTGTTCATCATCGCTGTTTTCAACTGCAATCACTTCTTCAGTAGCAGTTGGCTGCTGAACAGTCGGCTTGGCGGTATTGCCTGCGCTTCCCGTCTTATCTCCACAGCCTGAAAGTGCTGCAAGAATCGTCAGTAACACCGAAATGCTGATAAGCTTTTTCATATCATATCTCCTAAACCTGCAAACTGTATGGTTTATATGTGTTGATTTGATGAAAATCAAGCCTTTTTTCCTCTTTCCTTTGCTCTCTGAGTATTGCTGAGAACTCTCTTCCTGATACGTAACGACTCGGGAGTTACCTCAAGCAACTCATCGTCAGCAAGAAATTCAAGACAATCCTCAAGGCTGAGAATCCTAGGTGGAACAAGGCGAAGAGCGTCATCGCTTCCGCTTGCACGAGTATTTGTCAGATGCTTCTTCTTACATACGTTAACAACAAGATCTTCGGTCTTTGGAGAAGCTCCCACTACCATTCCCTCATATACCGGAGTACCTGATGTGATGAAGAGCTGTCCACGCTCCTGAGCATTATAAAGTCCGTATGTTACAGCCTCACCTGTCTCGAATGAGATAAGAGAGCCTGTGTTTCTGCGTTCAATATCACCCTTGTAAGGCTGATAGCCATCAAATACATGACTCATAATACCCTCGCCTTTGGTGTCCGTGAGGAATTCACTCTTATAGCCGAAAAGTCCTCTTGCAGGAATAAGGAACTCGATACGCATACGTGTTCCCTGAGGATGCATATCAACCATATCGCCCTTACGGGTTCCTATCTTCTCCATTACAGAGCCTACGCAATCCTCTGGAACGTCGATGACAAGTCTTTCGATTGGCTCAAGTTTTCTACCGTTTTCATCTGTCTTGTAGAGAACTCTTGGAGTGGAAACACCCAGCTCATAACCCTCGCGACGCATATTTTCTATAAGTATTGAAAGGTGCATTTCACCACGTCCTGCAACACGGAAAGCATCTGTACTGTCTGTTTCTTCAACTCGAAGCGAAACGTCCTTGAGCAGCTCCTTGAAAAGTCTCTCTCGAAGCTGGCGTGAAGTTACAAACTTACCTTCGCGTCCAGCGAAAGGACTGTCGTTAACTGAGAATGTCATTTCCACCGTAGGCTCACTGATCTTTACAAACGGAAGCGGATCAGGAGCTTCTGGAGCGCATATGGTATCGCCGATAGTGATCTCCTCGATGCCCGATATCCACACGATATCACCCATCTGAGCCTCCTGTACCGGAACACGGTTGAGTCCCTGTATCTGAAGAAGCGAAACTATCTTGGCGTTGTAATTCTTCTTTGATCCTGTGTAATCGCAAACTGTTACCTGCTGGTTTACGGCTATCTTACCTCTTACAATACGTCCGATACCGATACGGCCAACGTATTCATTATAGTCGATAGATGAAATAAGCATCTGGAGAGGATCATTCTCCTCACCCTTAGGCGGCTCAATATAATTGATGATAGTGTCAAACAGAGGCTTTAAGTCCGTACCTGCCTCGTACTGACTGAGCGAAGCTGTACCGCTTCTTCCAGAGCAGAAAAGGAGCGGGCTTTCCAGCTGATCCTCATTAGCGTCAAGGTCAAGGAGAAGTTCCAACACCTCATCGCCTATCTCGTCAAGACGAGCATCAGGACGATCTATCTTGTTTACTACTACGATTATCTTATGACCCATTTCAAGTGCCTTTGAAAGTACGAAACGTGTCTGTGGCATAGGTCCCTCAGCTGCATCAACAAGCAGAAGAACTCCGTCTACCATTTCAAGAACGCGCTCTACCTCACCGCCGAAATCAGCGTGGCCTGGGGTATCGATGATATTGATCTTAGTGCCATTGTACATTACCGAGGTATTCTTTGCAAGAATAGTGATACCTCTTTCCCTCTCGATGTCATTTGAGTCCATTACACGCTCAGCAACTGCCTGATTCTCACGGAAAACGCCGCCCTGCTTGAGCATTTCATCAACAAGAGTGGTCTTGCCGTGGTCAACGTGAGCTATAATGGCAATGTTTCTTAAATCTTCTCTAATCATATTTTCTTTCCTCCATAAAGGTTTTCTCTATATCAACGGCGCACGCCGTCCTTTTTACTTCACCTTATACTTCTTACCCAGCTTGTCACGGAGAATAGCAGACAGTTCCTGTGGAGTGCCGTTTTCGAAGCTGTTCTCATGGAAGGCTATACCATTTCCTCCACCGAGTATCACAACAAACCAGCATTCATTGTATATCACCTTTTTTATAGCTGAATACTTAAGTTTAAGATTCTCACTTATTCCTGTGCACTCATTGCGGATAGTGAAATACTCCTCATAAAATATGTACTCGCTCTTCATGTCAGGAACGTTCTTCTGCACGGCTGCAAATCTTTTTGCCGGATAACGCAGAGTCCTTACAAGGATTATCGCAATAGAGCAGGCTGTAACAACTGCAAGCACAACAAGGAGTATGTTTCCGTCACCCTTTCTGAACGAAACAACGGCAAATATAACCGTAACTATCATAATGAGCAGAAATACCGAAAGCGCGATAATACTTCTCACAGGAGAAGTCTGTACCTTCCACAGCCTTGTCATACTCTCACGTGATGGCTTTGTCCTGACAGCGATCATATCCAGCCCTCCTTAGTGGTATATCTCTTGCCAAGAGTTTCAGTTAGGAATTTTCTGAGTTCCTCAGCAGTTCCTTCTGTAATATCAGTATCGGAAAACATAATACTGCCAACCTCAGCAATATTTACCTTGAAATACCCAAGGGTCTCACGTGCGGAAACTATTCTTGCATTGCTGTAAACAGCCGTCTTGCGAAGATTTTCAGCTTCTGAGATCACCTCTATATTGTCACCGCCAAGAGTCACCTCATATCTGAGATTCGGATAGTAAACGGAAAACTTTCTGAACGCCCTTACAGGATTCATGAACAGGAGCTTTATGGCGCTTCCTACGAATATTCCGAGAAAAACAGAAAGCAGGAGTATCATATCACCTGTCACTTTATGCTTGGACAATGCGGTGATAACTATTATGAAAGAAATAAGTATAAACTCTACTGCACCGACAACAGCAAGGACACGGTATGCCCTGTAAGGTATCGATGACCTTATTGCTGCTGAATGAACTTTTATGTCGTATTTTACATTAGCTTTTACCAATCTGCCCACCTACATTCTTTATACATTTCTGAACAATAATACTGAATTTCAGTGCAAATCCTCTTTTTTTCCAGACATAAAAAAGCCCTTGCAGAGGAAATGCAAGGTTAAAGTTGCAGTGTCAAACAAAAACAGCCCCGAAAACTTTTCGGGGCGTTTCTGGTGGGAGAGGATGGATTCGGACCATCGAAGCTGAAAAGCAACAGATTTACAGTCTGCCCCCTTTGGCCACTCGGGAACTCTCCCATAGGATTAAAATACTTTGCCAAAAGACAAAATAATGGAGCTGGTGGACGGACTCGAACCCCCGACCTGCTGATTACAAATCAGCTGCTCTACCAACTGAGCTACACCAGCGCTAATGCTTAATTATTATATCACATTTGCCATTGCTTGTCAAGTATTTTTTGGAATTTTTGAAAAACTGGTCGAGGCGACAGGACTCGAACCTGCGGCATCTTGCTCCCAAAGCAAGCACTCTACCAAACTGAGTTACGCCTCGGATCATTCTCCATTTACCAATCCTTGACGGACAGCTTTTATATTATATCAGAACGTTGTGTAAATGTCAAGCCATGTCAAACCAATTTGTAACTTCATACAATAATCCACGTTAGCTTTCACATTTTTTTGCCACAGAAATATAAAACAGCAAGTAAAACGTTAAAAAATAAGGGAGCTAAAAAAGCTCCCTTGCTATAATCAGTCCTCAATATCATCAGAATCAGCTTTTTCAGCATCTTCTGAATCAACCTCAGCCTTATTTTCTTCAGCGTTTTCATCGCTTATCTCAAAATCAACGCTCTCGTCTGCGTCAAAGTTATCAAAATCATCGTAATCATCATCGTCATAATCAGAATCTGAACCCTTATCCTTGAGAGCCTGTACAGCGACATATCCAACGGCTGCTGCTGCACCTGCAGCTAAAATTGCAACTAAAAACTTATTCATATCAATTTCCTCTTTTCTCCGCAAGAATTAGTATTACCGATCCGCTTGCGATCGGATTACGATAATCTATAAATATTATACCATATCTTTTCTGAAATTTCAACTGCTTACATATTATTTGTTAAAAACATCAAAATTGATAGGGCGGTTATTGGTGCAGTTTCACAACGCAATATTCTCTTACCCAACCACACCTGTTTTGCGCCTATTTTTACGGCGGCGTCAGCTTCTTCGCGATCGAATCCACCCTCGCTTCCAATAAAAAGTCCCACGCTCTTTACGCCTTCAAAATCCACCTGTCCGAAGGAGCATCCTCCTTCCTCTTCATAGAGCAGAACAGATCTATCAAGCTTTTCCATTTGGCAAAGAGCTTCTTTTATACTTACCATTGATGTTACTTCTGGTATCATACCTCTACCCGACTGTTTTGCAGCTTCTTCAGCTATTTTATTCAGCCTCGGAAGTTTCTTTTTCTCAAATTCTTTCTCATCGGGACGAGAAACGCAGCGCCTCGTGAGCACTGGAACTATACGTGATACACCTAGCTCAACGCTTTTCTGTATGATATATTCCAACTTGTCAAGCTTAGGAACTGCCTGGAACAACGTAACTTCCACATTTGGCTCAGCAGCACATCTATGTTTCTCCAAAAGATTGAGGTACACCATATCCGAAGTAATACTGCCTATAGTACAACAGTAGTCTATACCATTGCAACAGACCGTTACCGCTTCACCATTTCTCATACGAAGGGAGCGCCCTATATGGTTGGCATCACTCCCCGTGAGAACAATATTATTTTCATCTATTTCATTTGTAAAAAATCGTGGCATAAAACACCGCCTGTTTCATAATCTAAGCTTATTCTTAGCATAAGTGAGCTAAAGACGTTTTGCTAATAAAGAAATACTTTGAATTTCAACGCCAACAACGCCAAACTATGCAAAAAACTATTAATTATATCAAAATCCCCTGTCCGCTGACAGGGGGGAGGCTTATCAGCCGACATTGAGGTATTCTTCAAGGCACTGACCACTCTTATATATCTTATCGGCAATTTTCGAACCTACATATCTAATATGCCACGGCTCATACTGATAACCCGTAATATCTTCTTTTCCCAGCGGATATCGGATTATGAATCCGTATTCATGAGCGTGTTCCGCAAGCCATGCAGCCTCAGGAGTATAACCAAAAGCATCGTCAATCGTATTAACGTCTATGCATAGCCCAGACTGGTGCTCGGAATACCCTGGTCTTGCAGAATAGCTGTCAACAATCTCCTTTGCCCTTGCTTCACTGTTTCCTTTTTTCTTTTCATCCTCGATGTAATTATTGTATATTCTGTCCTGGTCACTGTAGGAACGATATCCAGAACTGATATAAATGCTCAGTCCCTCCTTTGCGGCAGCAGTGGAAAGCTCATTAAACTTGTCGTAACATATCTGCTCGAGCTTTGGCTCAAAAGTCGCAGGCACACCATATTGCTTGTTAACCAGCAAAACCCCGTTTATATAAGTAAGCCCCTCTGTATCGTGTACAGGGGGGGCTGGAGCCTCAGTCCTATTGGACTGAGGCATATTAGTAGTCGTAGTTTCATCGTCAGAAAGCTCACTGCGTACAGTTACCTTGATCCATACCTCTTGACTGAGATCGGCAGCAGATTTGAGGATAACATAGCATACACCAGGTGCAACTCCTGTAATATGCCCATAATCGTCAACAGTGGCAATCTCCTTGTCACTTGATGTCCATCTTTCATCATCTTCAACGGTGCCATCTGGATATTCAAGAACTCTCGGCATATCAGACTCACCAACCATAATGGAGATAGTCTGTCTGTCAAGTTTGAAATCGCTGTCATTCTTAGGAACTGTAGATGCCACCGTAGTTGTAACGGTTGTAGGTATAGCCTCATCTGTAACTGTAGTTGTCGTAGTAATCGTTGTACCTGACTTGCTGTCAGATGGCTTCTTTTCATTGTCATCAGCACAGGCATTTGCGATAAGAACTATCAGTATAAGCACAAGAAAAGCTATGATAGCAAGCGCTGCAAGACGCCTGTTTCTGTATGTCCTGCGGGATACTTTTCTGCGGGGACGGTTAGAACTGTATCTGTTATTGTCCATTTTGATAAATCCCTTTCTGTATTTATCGGGCAGAACATACATTACTGCCCGTTTTTATTAAAACTTCCTTATTATTATATCACAGCAGTTTTAAAATGTCACGCAATTTTCTATAGTTTCCGCATTTTTTTAACAACTTGACAGATAACGAAGCTCGTTTTTGGCATTTTTCACCAAAGGAAGCGCCTAAAAACCTCTGTTCATGCAGAAAAAGCGCATTCATAGCTATCGCCTCTGTTAAGTCAAGGAATACATTCTTGACATGCAGTCGCTAAACGAGTATAATAATATAGATATAGCTGTGACTATGCAGCTTCCGAAAGGGGCTATTTTAATGAACAACAATTGGAGAGCAATTTCGGCTCTCATCGCTTCTGCGGCTGTAATGATAAGCACAGCTTCATGCAGCGAAAAGAATAAAAAAACATCACTAGAAACAAAACCCACAGAGAGTACCACGCAAACTTCCCAAAACGTCTCAAAGCCTACAGGCAATATGGAGATAACTTGGCTTGCGGACTACGACCTAAACAGGTCTGAGGGCGAAAGACCGACTGCTCTTGCTATTTTCGAAGATGTTTACGGCGGTAAGATAAACTATGTGCAGACTTCTCCAGGTAATAAACTTTCAAAGCTTGAGGAAATGCTTGCCGCAGGTGAAGAAGTGGATATGTTCCCATATGAGGACGGAGTTTTTCCTGAGGGCACATCCCGAAATCTTTTCCAGCCCCTCGATCCTTATTATGAAGAGCTAGGCATGGATGATGATGGGCTATGGGACGATATTAAAGATATTGCCGAAAAATTCACATACAAAGGTAAGCACTATGTCATTCCTTATGCTCTTTCTGAACCATATCTACTCACATACAGCAGAGCCTTGTTTCGCTCAGAAGGACTGGATGACCCATATACTTTATATAAGGACGGCAAATGGGACTGGAACGCTTTCACGGACATGATAAACAAGTTCTCAGAAAGCGAGAGTACCACTCATCATTTCGGAATAAGCGGATTCTACGGAGAAGCCATTTTAGCTTCAACAGGTCATACTGTAATAAATTTCGACGGAAACAACTTTACCAATAATATCGGCGACCCATTCATAGAAAGCGCAGAAGCTGTCATGAATAATCTCCGCGTAAGATGGCTGTACAACAGCTATTGGAGCGACATGTATCTACACGATCAGAACACCCTTTTTTACTGCTCACGTGACTGGAGTCTGCCTATATCTCAAAAATACAACGCTGACTACGACCTTATGGTAGTACCTTTTCCGAAAACTCCAGGCGCTGATAAGAACTACATCAATTGCAAGGCAAATGCCCGAATGTTAGTAAGTAACTCCTCAAAAGGAAGCGCAGTGGCAACATATCTTAAATGCGAACGCCTTGCTGTAACAGAGCTGAAGGACTCAGCAAAGGAGAGAGCTCTCAAAGGCATTACTGAGGAGCAGTATAACGCTATCCAGGAATATCTTGATTTATCAAAGGTTGATCCTGTTATCGATTTTGGCTATGGAATGAGCTCGAGAATGTACGGAAATGGCTATTACACTTTTGATACACGTGGAGTTATGGACAACATCACCTCTGTTCTTCTTGAAAGCGGCAACCCATATAGCGACTGGGAAGGCCTCCGTAATAGCCTTTCTCCCATTATTGATGAAGAACTCACTAAATACAACAACTGATAGCTAAATAATATGTCAGGGCGGCTTTGTCGCCCTTTATTTTTTTAAGCCGCTGATTGTAACATCGTACAATCAGCATAAGACTAATTTGAAGCATTCTACAAAGATTTGCTGTTTGTTGAATTTTACACAAAATATTCACAAATTTCTTCGAAAATATGTTATAATATTATTACAGAAGCAAATGCTTCAGCAAATTTGAGAGGGGTGTTTGAAAATGAAGTCTTCAAGCCTTTTTCAATATTGCATTACTGTGGCAGCGAACTGACCGTGCTGCCGATCAGCTTATTTTCGCCCATAATTGGGTGACAGTAAATCGGAAATGGCTGAAAATGACTGAACGCACTGTAAGTCTGAATGCCGATATCCGCATTTACATCAATTACTTATGATACATATTCCCTTTATTTTTCCGCGTAAACTTATTCTTTACGCGGATATCTTTTTGTATAGGATTTTGCACAATACATTATAGTGATAATTCACAATGGGACGGAGTGTTTTTTACACACTATGCCGAAAATGACGATTTCATGCTGCTTTTTACCATATTGTAACTAATGCGTAATCATTTTGTAACCATTTTTTTGTGTAAAACCTGTATAATGATTATAAGGCATATTATAGGCAAATATTTTGAAAGAAGAGTGATAACATGATAAAATTCAAAAGGCTGAAATCAGCTATCATCAGCAGCGCAGTTGCTGTTTCTACACTTGTTTCACCTATCGCAACGGTGACTCCCTCTCTCTCAGCAAGTGCAGCAGACGGCGATAACTACGCAAAACTCCTTCAGTACTCCCTCTATTTTTATGATGCAAATATGTGTGGTAACAATTCCGATTGTGCTCTCTCATGGAGAGGCAACTGCCACACTAATGAC
>JAFZYX010000165.1 GCA_017616055.1 Ruminococcus sp. | reverse complement strand
TTTAAAAGAGTTTGAGAACGCATTTGTTGATTATCAGAAGTCATTGGAGTTCACCACCACTGACATGGAGGATTTAAAATCGGGCGATTCCGACAGGATTGTTCCGTTATTCCTTCCCTCCGATTGTGACCCGATGCAGAAGGAGCACATCCTTGTTGCAGTACGTACCATTATCCGTCTGGTTGACTCGGACGCATATATCGGACGTGCATCATGGGTTTCATCTGTAGAGTCCAAGGGCGTAGCGTTCCAGTGTATGGGCGGCGCTAAGGATATGGCACTCGGTATCACCGGTGAAGAAGCCGGATTCTTAAGTATGGGTGAGGCATTTGCCCATGAAGAATTTGAAAAGGTTAACCTTGATCTGTTGGATGCCGTAGCAGAGTTTATCAACTGTGTAAACGGTATGTTCGCTACAGGTATTTCGAATAAGATGTTTGTAGATATGGTACCTCCGGTATTTAAGGCCGAAGAGGTTACCGTAAGCGGCGGAAGACTGCTGCAGCTGCCCGTATATATCAGCGGCAACAGGATCAACCTGATCTCCGCATATGACGGAAAGATGAGTATATAAAGCTGACTGATGAAGTGTTAAGCAGATATATGTGATATAGGAGGAAGGCGCATATGAGCAGGATATTGATAGTTGATGATTCCAGAACTTCAAGGAAGATTCTTCGCAACATACTTGAGATCGCAGGACATGACATAGTCGGCGAGGCTATGGACGGACAGGACGGAGTTAACAAGTACAAGGAGTTAAGACCGGATATAGTTACACTTGATATTACAATGCCGGTACTTGACGGACTTGGCGCTTTAAAGCTTATAAAAGAGATAGACGCAGCAGCCAAGATCATTATGGTCACCGCTGCAGGTCAGCAGAATAAAATGATTGATGCCATCAAGCTCGGTGCGGCAGAGTTTGTTACCAAGCCTTTCGAGCCCGATGAGATCACTAAGATGGTAGGCAAGCTTGCTGAGAGCTAAGCCTAAAGTTAATCAGCCAACATCGATAGCAGACATTATAAATGTATAAATTTGGTGTTTGCCGGCACGGTTTCCGTGTCGGCGATTTTTATATTTATTAAAAAATTTTAAAAAAGTACTTGACATTCAACTGTAATAGGGGTATATATAACACATAAACAGTTAAATACTCCTTCTTTAGGTAATAAAACCTGTTATCTCCACAAAAGAATCGATTTACAAATTTAAAATATGTGTTATGATGGTTTACAAGTTACACACAAAGGAAAACAGTAACATTCAACCGGGAGGTACATTATGAACATATCAAACATTTCAGCATTATGGAAACTTAAAGGAGCATGGGAAAAATTCACTACCAACCATCCTAAATTCCCTCTTTTCCTGGATGCGATGCAGAGAAAGGGAGTTACAGAAGGAACGGTGATCGGGATTTCCTTTACCGACACCGAAGGAAAGACCATAGAGACCAACATCAAGCTTACCGCTTCCGATATGGAGCTGTATGAGACACTGAAGGACTTAAGGTGATCAAGTATGTATATTCGTTTGCCGGAAAAGAGTATAAAGAGGACCCGGGAAACAATAGTATAGAGGTTTAAATTTATAGGAGGATAAAAAAGTGATACAGATTAACGGACTCACTAAGATTTACAAGCTCAATGCGAAGAAGATGCAGGAGCTTAAAACCAAGGAAAACAAGAAAGTTGCAGTCAACAATGTTTCTCTTGAAGCTAAGCCCGGTGAGATATTCGGTCTCTTAGGACCTAACGGTGCAGGAAAGACAACAACCTTGAGATGCGTTGCAACTCTTCTTAAGCCTACCAAGGGCAGCGTTTCCGTATGCGGTTTCGATACCCAGAAGGAAGGACAGAAGGTACGTGACAGCATCGCATTCCTTACCAACGAGATCAAGCTTGATCCTAATTTCTCTGCAGACTACATGTTCAAATTCTTCGGCCGTCTCCACGGCATGAGTGAGGAGCAGATAGTAGCACGTCAGGAAGAGCTTTTCGGAGTATTCGGCATCAACGACTTCAAGAACAAGAAGATTGAAGAGCTTTCAACAGGTATGAAGCAGAAGGCTGCTATCGCAGTAAGCCTTGTACATGACCCCAAGGTAGTTATCTTCGACGAGCCCACATCCGGACTTGATATCGTAACAGCCAGAAGTGTAACGGACTATCTTAAGCACTTAAGAGATATCGGTAAAACAGTTATCGTTTCCACACATATCATGAGCGAGGCTGAGAAGCTCTCCGACAGGATCGGTGTTATCATCGCCGGCCAGAAGGTAGAAGAGGGTACACTCGCAGAGATCCTTCAGAGAAACGAAGCAGTAGACCTTGAGGACGCATTCTTCAAACTGTACTCCAAGTACAATCCCGAGAAGAATTAAGAGTTTACCCGACCGGATCAAATCAGACACATACTGATATCTATAGAGGAGAGAGAAAATGAACGGAATGTCAATTATCATAAAGAAAGAACTGAAGCGTGTCTTCGGTGACAAGAAACTTGTATTCAGCATGTTTATCCTGCCGGCCATTATCATGATCGCACTTTACGGCATCATGGGCTTCATGATCGGTAAGATGAACAGTGATATAGAGGAAAATGTTAATAAGGTATACATTGTTAACGCTGACGACAGAATGAAAAATGCGATCACTGCCAGCGGATTTGATAAGACAAACGACATCACATATTATAATGAGGATGAGTTTAAAGCCAAGGAACAGGATCTCCGTGATGAGATATTAAACGGCAATGCACAGCTTATCGTTTATCTTGATAAGGATTTCAACCAGAAGTTTACTTCTTACAGTGATTCGACCTCACCTGTACCCCAGATAAAGGTTTCATATAATACTACAGAAAACTATTCACAGAACACATACGGAATGTTTACTACCGGAGTTCTTGAGATCTACAGGACCGGCTTGCTTCAGGAGCGTGTAGGAAGCCTTGACCTGCTCAATGTATTTGATCTTCAGAACGACGTTATTGAAAAAGAAGAAAAAGCTAATTCACGTTTTATCTCCATGATGCTTCCTTACATGATCGTTATCATGCTCTTCGCAGGAGCTATGAGTGTCGGTGTTGATGCCATGGCAGGAGAGAAGGAAAGAGGAACACTTGCCAGCATGCTTCTTTCACCTGTAAACCGTACAGCTATAGCAGGCGGCAAGATTGTAGCAATGATGATCTTAAGCGGTCTTTCGGCTATAGTATATGTTGTTTCGATGATGATAGCTATGCCTGTTATGAGTGCTATGGGCGGTGAAGGAACGGCAATGTCTGAAGGATTAGGCGGATTGTCACTTAGCCTTGTAGAAGGCCTCCAGCTTGCAGCTATCATGCTTGCACTTGTATTCCTGTTCGTAGCTGTTATCTCGTTCATGGCTATCAGGGCAAAAGATACCAAGGCAGCCAGCTCACTTATCTCACCTATCTATATCGTAGTTATGGTTGCAGGTATGCTTACTATGTTCATGAGCGGTAAGGAAGTTCCGGTTTCAAGATACTTCATACCTGTATACGGAAATGCTGTAGCGATCAAGGATATCTGTAACGGCGAGCTTGTAGCCACCAATTTCCTCGCATCCCTTGCAGGAACAGTTATTATAGCAGTACTTCTTACCATCGGTATCGCGAGGGCCTTCGATGATGAGAAGATCATGTTCAACGCATAATCAATCAGAGGGACGGTTCTCTGATTGAAAAAACGCAACGGAGAATCTTCAGAAGAAATAAAAATAGAATATAATATCGCAGAATCCCCCGTTTGACCAAACGGGGGATTTTGTGGTATATTGGATTGAAAAGGAGATACTTCATGTTTACAATAAAAACCGATTACTTCGACCTTAAAAAAATAATGGACAGCGGCCAGGTGTTCAGGTTCTATGAACCCACGCCCGGTGAATTTGTCGTGTATTCCGAAAACAGACGATTGGAACTAAAGCAAAAAGGCCGTGAAGTAACCTTTATGTGTGATAAAAAAGAATATGAGGAATACTGGGAGACGTATTTTGACTTAAAACGGGATTACGGCATTATTGTAAAGCTTGCGGAGAAACAGATCTTACAGGAGAATTCCGGTTCCGGCAGGAGTGACTCCTGCAAAGGCACCCCCGGTGATGCCTTTCTTGCATCTGCCTGCCGGTTCGCTTCCGGTATCCGTATCTTAAAGCAGGATGTGTGGGAGATGATGATATCCTTTATCATATCCCAGCAAAAGCAGATACCATCCATCAGGAAATGCATAGAGGCGCTTTGCGAACGTTTCGGAGAACGTCATGAGGATACCGGGGATAAAGACAGTCTCGGGATATCAGGTAAAAAAGCCGGAATAGTCTGGTACGGCTTCCCTACAGCAGTATCCATCGCATCAGCCGGTCCCGCCGGACTTAAAGGGCTCTCCTTGGGCTATCGTGAGCGTTATATCTACGAAACCGCTGTAAAATACATATCGGAAGGTTTCGACGGCAGTAGTCTGTCAGACATGTCCTATGAGGACGCAAAAAAGTATCTTTGCTCGTTCTTTGGTATAGGAGAGAAGGTAGCTGACTGCGTGTGCCTGTTCGGCGGCGGATTTACGGATGCGTTTCCGATAGATGTTCATATCAAAGATATCCTGTACAGGGAATTTATCCCCGAAAAAGAAAAGGCCCGGATAGAAAAAACCCTTAAAACAAGGCTCGGAACAGATGATATCCCACGCAAAAAGCTGCTCGACAGCATATCCTATGCAGAGTACTCAAAGGTGATAGACGGAGCATTTTCTGCTTACAAAGGAACCAGAGGCATTGTCCAGCAATGGATTTTCGCATACGAAATATACAAAACTCCGAGACAATAACGCCAAAAAATCCACCAAAAAAATAATTTGTGAAATTTAATATTTATACTTACATTTTCGTAACAAATGTGTTATAATGTTTATATATCGGCACTATGTTTTGGTTTCACACTTTTGAGGAAATGGAGGTATTACATGTTTGATGTTGGTGAATATGTCGTTTTCGGAAGCGACGGCGTTTGTAAGGTTGAATCTGTAGGCGTTCTTGACATGGAAGGTGTTTCCAGGGAAAGACTTTATTATACACTCAGTCCCATAGGCAAAAGCGGCAACGGCAAGATTTTTGCTCCTGTCGACGGTAAAAAGGTTACCATCAGAAAAGTAGTCAGCCGCGCTGAAGCGGATAAACTTATCGATGAAATATGCTGCATTCAGAAATTAGACATAACTGACGAGAAAAAGCGCGAAGAGAGATACAAACAGGTAATACAGAACTGTGACTTGAGAGAAGTGGTCCAGCTGATAAAAGAGATCCATGCACGTAAGGAAATGAGGGACGCCATAGGCAAAAAGCTTACGGCCATGGATGAAAGGTATTTCGGTATCGCGGAAAACTGCCTGTACAGTGAACTGAGCCTTCCGCTTAAGATGGAAAAATCAGAGATACGCGAATACATTACAAGTAAATGCGATAAGGCAAAATAGATTTTCGGTCCGTTATGCGGACCGTTTTTTTTGTGAGGGATAAAAATGGATGTTATGTCATACCTTGAATGGCGAGGTGATATCAGCATAGCCGGGCTTCCGCTCTGTGAAGCGGACTATGCTGTATTCGGATGCTGTTCGTATTTTCCATATGACGGAGTGGTGCCGGAGAGCTTTGACGCTGCACCTGTCAGCCTGTGGAATGCGGTAAACAGAATAAAAGAACTGGCCGGTCTGGACGGGGACGGACGCAGCTTCCATTACAAGGAAGACGTGGAGATGACGGATGTGCTTCTCACCTCTCCGAGATTTACAAGTATAGGACTTATCGGCTTCAGAAATATCATAGACGTCGAGAAACAGGAACAGTTCTCAGCTATCTCGATGCTGCTCCCTAACAGACAGAAGCTGATAGTATTCAGGGGGACGGATAAGACGCTCACCGGCTGGAAAGAGGATTTCAACATGATGTTTTTGGAGCATGTTCCTTCCCAGGAGGATGCGGTAAAATATCTGGAGGAAGCCGCCGCGGCTTTGGATGACGGCGGGGAAATAATCCTGTGCGGACACTCCAAGGGCGGGAATATGGCTGTGTATGCCGCTGCGTACTGCTCGGAAAATGTAAGGGCAAGGATAAAGCAGATAGTGAGTCTGGACGGACCGGGATTCGAAAGTGACAGGATAGAAAGCGAAGAATTTAACGCCATCAAGGACAGAATACGCTCGTTCATACCGCAGCAGTCGGTAGTCGGGATGATGCTCGAGGAGTTCCAGAAAAGCAGCGTCATCCACAGCAGGGGCGCCGCATTCTGGCAGCATTCTCTGTATACATGGGAGATCAGGCGCGGGGACTTTATCCGCGAGACTGATGTGAAAAACCTAAGCCGTAACGTGGATGCGACACTGACTAACTGGCTTCGGTCCCTCGACAGGGAAAAGAGGGAGAAAGTTGTAGAAGGGTGCTGGAAGGTGGTCGAAGCCTCAGGAGTGGACAATGTGGAGGATCTTTTCACATTTAAATCCACCATAAACATGTTAAAATCCATGGGTAAGATCGACGACGAGACCAAGGAAGTATTGAGCGAGGCGGTTAAGCTGTTCCGCAATGCTTATAAAAAAATGCATTCCGACAATCGCGAGATACGGAAGGAAAAGCGGAGGAAAAAAGCGGAGAAAAATGATGCAGCTTTAAATCCCCCTGCGGAATCGTGATATCCCTCTTGACAAGCCCATTTCTTTGGTGTAAAATACGTGCTTGTGTCGAGTAACATATATATAGGAAAGATTTTTTTCTTTAAAAACGGGTCTTAAGTAAGAAAAATGCCGAACGGAGGTATTTATGAATAAAGGTACATTTAAGGGTGGAGTACACCCTTACGAGGGGAAGGAATTATCTATGGACAAGCCCACAGTCAAGCTTCTTCCCGGAAAAGAACTTGTCTATCCGATGTCACAGCATATCGGTGCACCTTCCAAGCCGGTCGTAGCAGTCGGAGACCATGTCCTTATGGGACAGAAGATTGCTGAAGCATCGGGCTTTGTTTCGGTTCCGATATCGGCATCCGTATCAGGTACCGTCAAGGATATCAAGCCTACTCTTACGGTATCCGGCAGCATCGTGGATGCTATTTATATTGAAAATGATGAGAAATACACTCCCATCGAAAGCTTAGGCGAGAAGCGTGATTACACGAAGCTTTCCAAGCAGGAGATCAGGGACATAGTAAAAGAGGCCGGTATAGTCGGAATGGGCGGCGCCGGATTCCCTACATTCATAAAACTTACCCCCAAGGATGAAAATGCGATAGATTACATCATAGTAAACGGTTCGGAGTGTGAGCCTTACCTTACATCCGACTACCGCATGATGATAGAAGAAGGCGAAAAGCTTGTGGACGGCGTACGCATCATCTTGCAGCTTTTCGACAACGCACAGGGCGTTATCGCTATAGAGGACAACAAGCCGAAGGCCATCGAGCATATAAGCGAGCTTGTAAAAAATGAGTCCAGGATCAGAGTACAGGTAGTACGTACCAAGTACCCCGAGGGCAGCGAGCGTCAGCTCATCAAGGCTGTCACCGGCAGAAAGATCAACTCTTCCATGCTTCCTGCAGATGCAGGCTGTATCGTAAACAACGTGGATACAGTCATTTCCATCCACATGGCTGTAGCAGAGAGCACACCTCTTATGAGAAGAGTGGTAACCGTATCCGGTGATGCGGTAGTAAATCCCCAGAACTTCAATGTAAAGACCGGTACCAAGTATTCAGAGGTGCTTGAGGCAGCAGGCGGCTTTAAGGTTAAGCCTGAAAAGCTTATATCCGGCGGTACTATGATGGGTCTCGGCCTTTTCGATGTGAATATCCCCGTGACCAAGACTTCATCAGCACTCCTTGCATTTATAAAGGATCCGATGCTCTTAGTTCCCGAAGGTCCCTGCATCCGCTGCGGCAGATGTGTTGAGGCCTGCCCCGAGAACCTGATACCCCAGATGATGATGGAAGCAGCAGAGCGTTTCGATGATGCATCCTTCGAAGCCATCAGCGGTATGGAATGTATGGAATGCGGTTCATGTACCTTCGTTTGTCCCGCAGGAAGAAAGCTCACCCAGAGCTTGAAGCAGACAAGAAGAAGCATTCTTGATAATCGTAAAAAGAAATAAGGATCTTATAAAATATTAGGGAGAATATCATGAAAGACTTATACAACGTGTCCGCCTCACCCCATGTGAGAAGCGGAGTCACGACACGCTCGATCATGCGGGATGTGGCCATAGCACTTATCCCCGCAAGTGCATTCGGAGTATATCAGTTTGGTTTTAAGGCATTCCTGGTACTGCTTACAAGTGTAGCATCGGCATGCGTATGCGAGTTCTTGTGGAAGAGATTTGTGGTAAAGAAGAGCACACCCTATGAGTGCAGCGCTTTAGTTACCGGCTTACTCCTCGGTATGAACATGCCCGCATCCGTACCGCTCTGGATACCGGTAGTCGGCAGTGCATTCGCAATCCTGGTAGTAAAAGAGATGTTCGGCGGTTTAGGACAGAACTTCATGAACCCCGCACTCGGTGCAAGATGCTTTCTGCTTATATGTTTTGCAGGCAGGATGACAGCATTCGGAGTTGAGCAGGCAAGTTCACATTTTATGAACGGAGCTGCATCCATAGACGGTATTTCATCCGCTACCCCTCTTGCGGTTATCAAGAATCTTGAAGCAGGACAGAGCATTACCGGAAGCGTATCACTTTGCGATATGTTCTTCGGATTTACAGGCGGTGTTATCGGTGAGACCAGCACTTTGGCAATCCTCATCGGTGCAGCATATCTCCTTGCAAAGAAGATCATAAGCTTACGTATCCCTGTAGCTTATATCGCTACATTCTCCGTATTTGTGGTTATATTCGGCGGCTACGGCTTATCGTGTGATGGTTTCTACTATCTTCTCTGTGAGCTTTGCGGCGGCGGACTTATGCTCGGTGCATGGTTCATGGCTACCGACTATGTTACAAGCCCCATTACCAAGGGCGGTCAGATTGTATTCGGTATCATCTTGGGACTCCTTACCGGTATCATCAGAATATGCGGCAACTCGGCAGAGGGCGTATCCTACGCCATCATCTTCTCCAATCTGCTTGTACCTTTCATTGAGAAGTTTACAATGCCGACAGCTTTCGGTATCGTAAAGAAGAAAAAAGGAGGTGCTGCAAAATGAGTGACAACAAGCAGAAAAGCACACTTCTTAAGGATGCGATAATCCTTTTCGTGATCACCATCATCGCAGCTTTCGCATTGGGTGCAGTATATGAGATCACAAAAGACCCGATAGCTGAGGCTGAGGCAAAAGCTAAGACTGAGGCAGCTAAGAGCGTATTTGCCGAGATGAAGGAAACAGCAGATGCTCCTGCCGGCACGATAGATACCGCACAGGCTCTTATCGATCAGAACAATAACAACAAAGAATTTGACACCATAACAATAGATGAAGTGCTTCAGGCACTTGATGAGAACGGCAACAAGATCGGCGATATCATCACCGTTACCTCTAAAAAGGGCTACGGCGGACAGATCACCATCATCATGGGCGTATCCGATGATGAGACCTTAAAGGGTATCGAGTTTTTAAGCATCAGCGAGACTCCCGGTCTCGGTATGAAGGCTAAGGACGATGACCCGGAAGCAGACGGAGATTTTAAGGACCAGTTCAAAGGTGTTCAGCCCGGAAGCTACAAGCTTACCAAGCGTAACATCAACATGAGCGGAACCACTGAAATAGATGCTATCTCAAGTGCCACCATTACCACATCGGCAGTTACAAATATGCTGAATGCAGGACTCATGGTAGCGGCATCGATAGATTAAGGGAAGGAGGATTTTCAGATGAATAAATGTACAGAACGTCTTTATAACGGACTTGTAAAAGAAAATCCCACTCTTGTCCTGATGCTCGGTATGTGTCCTACTCTGGCAGTTACGACATCTGCATTTAACGGACTCGGCATGGGCTTATCGACTACCGCGGTTCTCGTTATGTCGAACCTTATGATATCGGCTTTGAGGAAGATCATACCCGATAAAGTCAGAATGCCCGCTTTTATCGTTATCGTAGCTTCATTCGTTACCATAGTTGAGCTTCTTGTTAAGGGATTCCTTCCTTCACTTAATGACTCACTTGGTATCTATATCCCTCTTATCGTTGTTAACTGTATCATCTTAGGACGTGCAGAGGCTTATGCAAGCAAAAATCCCGTACTTCCGTCCATCTTCGACGGTATCGGCATGGGACTCGGATTTACCTGTTCACTTACCGTGATCGGTCTTATCCGTGAGCTTATCGGTGCAGGCACGATATTCGGAGCACATGTGCTTCCCGATTCATACGAGCCTTTTTCGATATTTGTAATGGCACCCGGTGCCTTCTTTGTACTTGCCATTCTTACGGCAGTACAGAACAAGCTTAAGTTAAAGAGCGCTACAAACGGTGATGCACCTGCTTCCGGCACAACACTTGCATGTGGCGGAAACTGTGCGGAGTGTGTGGGAGAGACCTGTACGGCAAACCGTATGCTTTTAGAGCAGAAGCGTGATGAGGCAGCAGCAAAGAAAGCCGATGTAAAGGCTGTAAACAAAAATGCCTTCCCTGAGACAGCGGGAGATAAAACAGGCTCGGAAGGAGGTAACAAATAATGAAAGAAATGTTACTTCTCTTAGTCAGCACTGCACTGGTAAATAACGTAGTATTAAGCCAGTTCTTAGGTATCTGTCCTTTCCTCGGCGTATCCAAGAAGACCAAGACAGCAGTCGGCATGGGCAGTGCCGTAATCTTCGTAGTAACCGTAGCATCAGCAGTAGCCAGCCTGATATATAACTTTATCCTGGTTCCCTGCGAGCTTGAATACATGAAGACCATAGTGTTCATCGCTGTTATCGCAGCTTTGGTTCAGTTAGTTGAGATGATACTTAAGAAGTTTATACCCACCCTTTATAAGGCACTCGGCGTATACCTTCCCCTTATCACTACCAACTGCTGCGTACTCGGTGTTGCACTTCTTAACGTACAGAACAGTTACAACTTCCTTGAGAGTATTGTAAACGGATTCGGAACCTCAGTAGGCTTCTGTATTTCCATCGTGCTTATGTCCGGTATCCGTGAGAGGACGGAAAACAACAACATCCCTCATGTACTTAAGGGTTCTCCGATACTTCTCATCACAGCAGGACTTATGGCTATAGCATTCTGCGGCTTCGCAGGGCTCATCTAAGGAGGAAGCTGATATGATATTTCTTGCTTTTAATATAAACGGTGTACTGATCGCCGGCGGGGTAGTCGGTGCGGTCGGCCTTATAATAGGTCTGCTCTTGGGTATCGCCGCAAAGAAATTTGCTGTCGAGACCGATGAAAGAGTGGCTTTAGTCAGGGAATGCCTTCCCGGAAGTAACTGCGGCGGCTGCGGTTTTGCAGGCTGTGATGCATGTGCTGAGGCTATAGTAAAGGGCGATGCGGCCATCAACCAGTGTCCCGGCGGACGTCATGCCGATATAGCAGCCATCATGGGTACCGAAGCTACCGAATCCGTTAAGCTTGCAGCATATGTTAAGTGCAGCGGAACATGTGATAAGATAACCGTCAAATACAGATATCAGGGTATCGCTGACTGTCGTAAACTGGCTCTTATCCCCGGACATGGCGAGAAGGACTGTGTATACGGCTGCATGGGTTACGGAAGCTGTGTGAGCGTGTGTAAGTTTGATGCCATCCATATCGTAAACGGCGTAGCTGTAGTAGATACGGATAAGTGTACCGGCTGCGGAGTCTGCACCAGGACCTGTCCTAACCATCTGATCGAGCTTCGTCCCGTAACATCCAAATATGCTGTAGGCTGTAATTCAAAAGATCCCGGAAAGGATACCAGAGCATACTGCACAGCAGGCTGTATCGGCTGCGGTATCTGTGCTAAGCAGTGCGAGGCAGGTGCCATCACCGTAGAGAACAATCTTGCACATATCGATTATGAGAAGTGTGTAGGCTGCGGCAAGTGTGCCGAGAAGTGTCCGAGAAAGATAATAATTGTAAGATAAGGATCAGGGCTGTGTTTTGCACAGCTCTTTTTTTATTGACAAAAGTTATAGAAAGTTATAGAATAATATAAAAGTTATAGAAACTTATAGAAAACAACAAAAGTTATAGAAAGTTATAGAAGATTATAAAAGTTATAGATGACATGTCAAAAGGAGGACTTATGGATAATCCGTTTAATATTTCATTTGGAAAGAAACCTTATCAATATATATCCCGTTTTATGCAGTCTCACAAGGTTATTGATACATTTACCTCTGAAAATCCGTCAACAAATGTATATCTCATAACGGGATTAAGAGGTTCAGGGAAAACAGTCCTTATGACTGAAATAGAACGGGAGTTTAAAGAGGATGACTGGATAACTATAGAGCTTAATCCTGAGCAGGATCTATTAGAGGATCTGGCTTCAAAATTATACAGTATTCCTAAATTGAAAAATCACTTTACTAAAGCAAAACTTGATCTGTCATTATTTGGACTCGGGATAAGTATTGAAGACGGCAACAAGCAGACGAATGTTGAAGCGGCCATTGGTCAAATGTTGGAAATACTAAAAAAACAAAAGAAATATCTGCTTATCACTATAGATGAAGTTACTAACAGTCAAAACATAAAGGCGTTTGCCCATGCTTTTCAGATATATCTCAGGCAGGAGCATAATATATTTCTCATTATGACGGGATTATATGAAAATATATTTAATCTTCAAAATGAAAAAACACTGACATTCCTTTACAGAGCTCCCAAAATATATATTGAACCTCTTAATAGGATTGCGATAATGAACAGTTATAAGGAGTTGTTTAACATATCCGAAGCAGAAGCAGGGAAAATGGCAGCTTTAACAAACGGATATGCGTTTGCTTATCAGTTATTAGGATATATAAAGTGGGAAAACAAAGATAAACAATTGGAAGAACTAATGCCGGAGTATGATCAATACTTACAGGATTTTGTATATGAGAAAATCTGGTCGGAGCTTTCTGAAAAGGATAGATATGTTATAACGGAGATTTCGAAGGCGGTACTTGACAACAGTTCATTGAAAGTGGGAGATTTACTTAAGAACACAGGAATGAGTGCATCGTTGTTTTCCAGTTATCGTGACAGGTTGTTAAAAAAGGGAATAATAGATACTTCCAAATATGGGTATATTAGCTTAACTCTTCCGAGATTTGCTAAATATGTGACAGCCCAAGCTTTGATAGAGGGAGAGATGTTGTGATGAAAAAAGTATTAAAAAGAATTACGGTTATTATTATGGTTCTTTCCATGGTGTTTGCCACAGCCTGTTCTAAAGACGGATCCAAAAAAGAATCGGGCAGAAAAGACCGTGATAAAGAAGAAAAATCCGAGAAAGAAGAAAAATCAGATAATGGTGGACTTTCGGTTACACTTGATGGTGTAGAGCTGAATCTTAAAGATGATATAGGAAGTATAATAAAACAGGTATGTGATCATGACGGATGTGTGCTCCATGCAACAAGAAACTTTGCACTTGAGGCGGATGAGAACGGCAATATATATCAGTCGGATAAGACATCACTTGAAATAAGAGATGATAAGGACGTTTACTTCTTTGTCAACGCATTAAAAAAAGGTCCGGGACAAAAAGATGAAAGTGTTCCGGGATGTATGATGTTCGGTTTTAATAATAATTTGAATTTTTCAGCTCGTATTTCGCGACTGTCACTGCTTGTCGGATGGAAAGGTAATTTTTCAAAGATCGAATCTTATCTCGATGATGAGAACAGTATTTATTATGGGGGTTCTGCTCCTCGCAGATTAGCGGTATTTAAAGACGGTAAGCTTGTGCCTGTTTCAGAATTAACGGAAAAGTACGGAAGCGAAGCCGATAAGATTATGGATGAATATAATGGAAGTTGCGTAGAGTATTACAAGAATGTAAAAAATATGGAGCAGGATCAGGCAATAAAGTATATGAATGGTGTAATGGGTGGAAGTATGCTTTCTTTGCCTAATGAATATGACAAAATATATACCGATAATAACTCTGAAGGAAAAGATGCACATGCAATAAAGCGGATTTTATATTGTATGGTCCTTGCTATGAATGACTGGGGAGCATCTATGGACAATGATCATCTGGCTGATTACGGAAGTATAGAATGGGTTAAGAATATGAAAGAGCTTGATATATATATCCCTTGTTCTCATTCCGATATGGAAAGAGTAAACAGAGCTCCAAAAGCAGATGCCGATGAGGATTGATAATTTATTGTTTTTCCTGATAAACAAGTCTGGAAAAAGATTATATGTGACGGGGTACAGTTGGGCAAGAATTTAGAAATTCTTGCCTTTTCCTTGTATCGTAGGTACAAATAAACCACCTGCTATGCAGGTGTGTTCCCGGACAGCTTTAGCTTTAAGAAAAAAACCTCCTGAGGTATAATAGTGTTGGTTCGCCAACCGCACATACTAAACGAAGGAGGTTTTATCCAAGATGGACAATAATAGTTTAGCACATACGACGTGGGAATGTAAGTACCATATTGTATTTGCACCAAAATTTCGCAGAAAAATAATCTATAAACAGATTAAAGCAGATGTTGCAAGGATTCTGAGTGAGCTGTGTAAACGAAAGGGTATAGAAATAATAGAAGCGGAAGCTTGCCCAGACCACGTGCACATGTTTGTGAGAATACCACCAAAATACAGCGTATCAGAGGTAATGGGGTATTTGAAAGGCAAAAGTTCGCTGATGATATTTGAACGTCATGCTAATCTAAAGTATAAGTATGGGAATAGGCATTTTTGGTGTCGAGGGTATTTTGTGGACACGGTAGGAAAAAATGCTGCAAAGATAGCGGAATATGTACGGAATCAGCTGAAAGATGATGAGGAGTATGATCAGATGACGTTGAAAGAGTACATTGACCCGTTTACGGGTGAGCCGGTAAAAAGTGGCAAATAAAAAAAGGCTCTTTAGAGCCAGCCTGTGACCGCAGTGCGGAAGGCGAACTTTCAGAGCCTCTTTAGAGGCAAGCCGGGAATAGCGGCTTATAGCCGCAGAGCAAACCACCAGCTAAGCTGGTGGTCATGATTT
>JAFZYX010000164.1 GCA_017616055.1 Ruminococcus sp. | reverse complement strand
GCTCTCCTGACCATAGGTTAGGAGAGCTTTCAATTTTCGACATCATACTTTTTTAGTGCAAAAAAAGCAGAGATGTAATATAATGTAACAGTTTTTTTACTTGACATATTTTATCTTTTGACTTATAATTATTATAAATTCTAAAGCCGATTTAAAGCGGCTGCAAGCTAATTGATACGGAATACAAAAACAGGAGGAATAATATGATCTGCAAAAAGTGCGGAAGCGAAATGCCTGAAGATGCTCTGTTTTGTACGGAGTGCGGAGCTTCGCTTGAAAAGGAAAATACACCTGTTACAGAAAATGTGAACGAGACCGCTGATGAGGTAAAGGAAACGGCAAATGAAGTCGTTGAAGAGGCTAAAGAGGTCTTCAAGGATGATGAACCCACATCCATACTTCCTCATCTTGAAGAGGTAATAGCGAACAATGAAGAAGCACTCAGTCTTACTCAGGAGGACGTGCAACTTCTTAATGACGAGCCTACTGAGATACTCAGTTCATCTGAGACCATAGAACTTCCCGAGCCAGATCCAATTTTAGAACCCAATAGTGTGACGGAGGTCTTACATACCACTGCGGATAAGCCTGTAGAGTTCCCAAAACAGGAGGCACCAGCAGCTCCAGTGAACGGTGCTCCCGATGCTTTCAATGACAATAGCAATACAATGGAGATACCGGCTCAGAGTGAACAGAATTATTATAGTAATCCACAGTATAACTCATCGCAGAGCACGCCTTTAATACCTCCGCAGCAGCCAGTACAGACAAATCCTGAGTCTGCGTCAATGCAGCAGCAGATTGAGCAGCCAAAAGCACGCAAAAAGGTAGGTGGAGGACGTATCTTCGGAGCATCTCTTGTAACCATATTCGCAGTATTATTTATGCTTCTTTTCAGCTTTGTGCTTGCAATAAAGCTTGGAGTCAACGGTTCTGTTATCAGAAGGAGATTTGAAAAGCTTAACTCCCAGACTACTCTCACTGCAGAGTTTGATAATAAGGAGCTTTCAAAAGCATTGTATAACTCTCTTGGCTTCAGAACTGCTACAAAGGGCATGGCAGACGAAGCAGCTTTCAAAAGATATCTTCTTGCTACTGATTTTCGCGAGTACGCAGGTCGAGTTGCGGAAGACTACCTCGATTTCATAATCGATGGAGAAGGATCAGATCCTTCTATAACCGCAGGCGATTTCGTGAATGATTTCATAAAAGCAAACAGTAGTGCTGCAGAGGATGAGTTTAATTATGAGCTCACTGACAAGGACTATGAGCTTCTTGAGAATAACCTCGAGAAGGATGATTTTTCGGATTCACTCAGCGTTAGAAAGTGGAGAAAACAGCTCGGATTTGATGTTGATAAGCTAAGTTACCTGTTTTCATTCATAACAATCGGAATTATCGGCGGTATTGTGTTGCTCTTCCTAATTTGGATAAGCGCTATCGTGGACAAACGTGCAAAGCATGTAACAGGATTCTTTGCTACGATTTTCAATATTGTTGGAATTATTGTATTCCTTTCAGGAATTGTTATCATCATTGGTTCGGCACTGGGCTTCACATTTACACATAATGTTGGCTTCTATCTGTCCGAAAGTTTGCTTCTTCCGTTGTCAGTAATATTGCTTATAATTGGTGCTGTAGAGCTTCTTCTAGGATTTGTCTTCAGGAAGTCAAACAGAATTATCAAGAAAAAGGCTAAAAAAGCAGCAACTGCCGCAAATGCAAAGTAAAAAATAATAATAAAGTCCGAAAGTATATCATACTGATATAAGCTTTCGGACTTTTGTTTTATAGTTGATTTTCAATGAGAGATATTAGCTTTTCAGCGATTTTTTCTCTGTATCTGCAGTTTTCAGGCTCGACTGAGAATGAAATTGTATCGTAATCAATATCATATGTCATAGTAAACGGAATATCATCGAAATGGCATGGATACATCCTGCACCATATGAGTTCCTCATATTCCTCTTTTCCTATAAGCATATCAGCTTTTCTGAGAACATCAACAAAGAAACGCAGTGAAGCTCCGTACTGGCCATTTTTATAATACTTATATGGTATTATTTCTCTTTCATTATAATTAAGCTCAAAGCAATTATCATAGCCTGCTTTTGATTTTCTGTAGTCAATACTTACCATAGCTTTTGCCATCCTTTTTTCTATAATGATACAACTATTGACAATTTTTGTCAACGAAAAGCGAATAAACATGAAAACTGTTTTACATGGAATGGCTCTCTTATTGTTGTTCTACTATCGGACTTGTTTTTTTAAAAGAAAAGTGGTATAATCATACTTTGAAAGGGGAGTTTGGAATGTTTGCCAATTACCATACACACACCTACCGCTGTGGACACGCGCAGGGAGAGGACAGGGAGTTTGTTGAGCATGCTATTGAAGGCGGCATAAAGGTACTCGGTTTTTCGGATCACTGTCCTTGGGTGTTTGATAACGGATATGTTTCACATATAAGAATGAAACCATCAGAGGTTGAGGGATATTTCAGATCTCTTACCGACTTGAAAAAAGAATATTCAGATGATATTAAAATATATATTGGTTTTGAGACAGAATACATACCTCAACTTATTGAAGCACAGGACAGATTACTTGCGGATTATCCTGTCGATTATATGATAATGGGACAGCATTTCAACGATCCAGAGTACGAGGGAGATTATATGGGAGCTCCTGTATTCAAGGAGAGTGTGCTTATACAGTATGTCAATCGTATTATTGAAGGCATGGAATCAGGAAGATTCCGATATATCGCACACCCTGATCTGATACGCTATATGGGCAGTGATGATGAGTATGAACTGCATATGACGCGTTTGTGCGAGTATTTGAAAAGCAAGGGTATTCCTGTGGAGATTAATCTGCTTGGAATGGCAGGAGGCAGGCATTATCCATCAGACAGGTTTTTCAGAATTGTGCAAAAGATAGGAAATAAAGCCATAATCGGCTGCGATGCTCATATTCCAAAGTCTTTGTGTGACAATGCAGCTATAAAAGCAGGCAGAGAGTTTGCAGATATATACAGTCTTGAAATTGTTGAATCACTCAAAGGACTGGAGTAATTAATGCTTTGAGAATATATGAGGCGATTTATTTATCGGAACGCTGATGGAAGCGTTTCCACTAACCATTTGAAAGGAAAAAAATATGAGCATTTTTGATGTGTTCGACAGGATAGCCGCAAATTCTTCCGCGGCAAGAGGTAAAATAGAGTATGTGATAACAGGACTGGGCAATCCAGGACTGGAATATGATAATACTCGTCATAATGCAGGCTTCATGGTTCTTGATGAGCTTGCAAATCAGATTGGCGAGGATATAAGCCGCCTGCGTTTCAAGGGTAAGACCGCGGAAGTCACCATCGAAGGGAAGCGCTGTTTGCTGCTTAAGCCAACCACTTTTATGAATAACAGCGGCGAAGCTGTTGTTCAGGCACTTGAGTTTTACAAGATAGATGCAACAAATTTGATAGTTGTATGCGATGACATTTCGCTTGACTGTGGAAAGCTTCGAATACGTCGCAAGGGTAGCCATGGCGGGCATAATGGTCTTCGCAGCATCTGTGAGCTTACGGGCAGAGACGATTTTCCACGTATAAAAATGGGAGTAGGAAAAAAGCCTCATCCTGATTACGATCTTGCAAAATGGGTACTCGGAAAGTTTGGCAAGGAGGACGGAGATCTCATGAACGAGTCTGTGAAAAACGCATGCGAGTGCATAAAGCTCATGGTGCAGGGCAAAACGGACGAAGCCATGAATAAGTACAATTCATGACATCTATTCTTTAACGGAGAACGCAATGAATATCTTTAAAGACACCTTTACCGAACTTGCAGGCTATAAAAGTCTGCGTGAAGCTATTGATAAGAATATCTCACCCGTCTCTGTGACGGGTCTTTCCCATATACACAGGGCACAGCTCATTCATGCTCTCGGCGGAAAGAAGATAAACCTCGTTATTACTGGCACAGAAGCTGAAGCCAAAAAGTTATGTGATGATATAAACACTATGGCAGGCTGTGAGGAGGCTGTGCTTTTTCCGTCGAAGGAGCTAGTTTTTACTCCTGTTGACAGTACAAATCATGAGTATGAGCATATGCGTATATCTGCACTTATAAAGGCAGCAAAGAGCCGCTGCTCTGTTATATGTGCAAGTATAGAGGCAGTAATGCAGCCCGTTATACCTGTAGGAGTTCTTATTGCCGCAGGAATTGAATTG
>JAFZYX010000163.1 GCA_017616055.1 Ruminococcus sp. | reverse complement strand
TTGAATATGTCGCTCCAAAATGAACACTGCGGCCGCACAAGTTGAACAGTGCCGTCGGCGAAAATGAACACTTTCGCCGCACGAAGTGAACAGTAGCTCAAAATGATTGCGAAAATCATCAATTTCACGATAGAATAGTGTTACACGCAAAAGCGTGAATACTATTGAAGGAGGTCATAGAAATGACCAATTATCGTGAGATCCTAAGGCTCAGCAGTCTCGGGCTTAACAAAGCACAGATCGCAGGTGCCTGCGGATGTTCAAGAACTACAGTGATCAAGGTTCTGAACATTGCTGCTGCACAAGGATTAAGCTATCCTCTGCCCGATGGAATGTCAGACAAGCAGCTTGCAGATACTCTCTTTCCTGCAAATGCAGCAAAACCGGAGTACAAGATGCCCGACTATGAGTATGTGGCACATGAAATGCAGAAAAGCGGAGTTACGCTTAATCTGCTATGGCTTGAATACTGTGAGCAATGCCGCAATAATGGAGAACTACCGTATCAGCTGACTCAGTTCAAAAAGTATTATCGTGACTTCACTGCTAAGAACAGCGCAACTATGCACCTTGAGCATAAGCCCGGTGAGATAATGCAGGTGGACTGGGCAGGAGATACAGCGCACATTATTGATACAGATACAGGTGAGCCTATTCCGGTATATGTATTTGTTGCAACTCTTCCATACAGCGGATATTCCTACGTTGAAGGATTCTTCTCTATGGATCAGGAATGCTGGACCACAGCTCATGTAAATGCTTTCAGATATTTCGGCGGCGTTGCCAAAATAATTCAGTGTGATAATCTGAAAACAGGTGTGGATAAACATGGGCGGAACGAAATAAAGCTTAATCGAGCATACAGTGAACTTGCTGAGCATTACAACACAGCGATACTCCCATGCAGGGTACGCTCTCCAAAGGATAAAGCTATGGTTGAAGGCACAGTAGGCGTAATATCAACATATATTCTTGCAGCACTGCGAAACAGACGCTTCCTTTCACTTGTAGAGCTGAATGAAGCCATTTCTGAAAAGCTTTATGAATTCAATCATAAGCCTTTTCAAAAGCGTGAGGGCAGCCGTGCAATCGCTTTTGAGGAAGAAAGAGCTTTTCTTATGTCGCTGCCGCCAAGACCGTATGAGCTCGCAGTATGGAAGATAGCCACTGTTGCTCCGAATTATCATATTTCTATTGATAAGATGAACTATTCTGTTCCTTATGAATATATCAAAAAGAAAGTAGATGTCCGCCTTACAAAAATGACTGTTGAAGTCTTCTATGACGGAAATCGTATATGCTCACATCGCAGACTTTATGGCAGAGCAAACCAGTACAGCACAAATGAAGAGCATATGCCTGACGATCATCAGAAATATATTCAATGGAACGGTGAACGCTTTATCAAATGGGCTGCAAAGATAGGAAACAATACAAAAGCGGTTGTATCAGCGATACTTACAGGATACAAGGTCGAACAGCAGGGCTACAAGGCTTGTATGGGACTGTTGAAGCTTGCCGATAAGTATACTCCCGACAGGCTTGAAAACGCCTGTAAGCGAGCTCTCAGCTTCACACCACGGCCTTCATACAAGAATATTCAAGTGATACTCTCTTCCGGTCAGGACAGACAGGAAGAAATACGTGAAGAAAAAGCTGATAATACTGAACAGTACGGCTTCACAAGAGGCGGTTCCTACTATGGAGGTGTGAAGTAATGCTGACAGAGAACACTATCACAAAGCTTCAGGAAATGCGCCTGAGTACGATGGCAAACGCATTCAAAGAACAGCTTTCAGATCCGAATATATCAGAGCTTTCGTTTGAGGATAGATTTGGACTGCTTGTAGATAAGGAATGGGCAACCCGTAAAAGCAATCATCTCACCAAGCTTATCAAAAAAGCTAATTTTTCAGATACAGGTGCCTGCATAGAGGATATTGCTTATGACAAAGCACGAAAGCTTGACAAAGCTCAGATATCACGTCTTGCCGGCTGCAATTACATATTTGAACATCATAATCTCATGCTCCTCGGGGCAACAGGAAGCGGAAAGACATATATTGCCTGCGCTCTTGGAATGTCAGCTGTAAGGCAGTTCCTTCCTGTAAGATATGTCAGACTTCCTGAGCTGCTCACAGAACTTGCAATAGCCAGAACAACTGGAACATACAGCAAAGTCATAGAGCAGTACAAAAAGCCTGCGCTACTGATACTTGATGAATGGCTGTTGTATCAGCTCAAAGAATCAGAGGCAAGAGACCTTCTTGAAATAGCTGAAGCACGATACAAGAAAGGCTCTATGATCTTCTGCTCGCAGTTTGATGTGCCGGGCTGGCGTGACAAGATTGGTTCACCTATCATTGCAGATGCCATATGTGACCGTATTGTTCATGATTCATATCGTATTGTAATTGAATGCGAAGAATCCATGAGAAAGATATTCGGCGTAGAACAATCAGAAGAATAATGAGCCTTCGGCTCATCGGGCTCTGCCCGAACCCGAGGTTTATCGCTTACATTTCCAAGTAATGAAAAGGCGATGCCGCATACCGCTGACATCGCCCATTACTTGTAAACCTCACAGGATGCTCAGGTCGCTCCTCAGCGTTGCCCTATCCTCCCTATGAGTAAAGCATATTTATTGTATCATACAAGTTTGGCGGTGTCAATGTACAACTGCTGCGACGACACTGTTCATTTTCAGCGTCGCAAGTGTTCAACTTCGCCGGCCAAGGGTGTTCAACCGGAGCGCTATATTCAAATTTTCTTAATACAATATGCTTGGTTTCCCTTCACGGATAGCTTTAGGCTGTTCTATTTTTAAGCCTTCAAGAAGCCATCGTGTCTGCTGTGGTGTGAGCAGTAAAGCTTCTGTTTCATTACGCGGCCATTGGAATCTTCCGTTATCAAGACGCTTATACAAAAGCAGAAATCCGTCACCTTCCCATAGAAGTCCTTTAATGCGGTCGCAGCGTCTGCCACAGAACAAAAACAACGCCGTACTATACGGATCAAGCTGTAACTGTGCTTTTATTATCATTGCAAGTCCGTCTATTGAACGCCTCAGATCTGTATACCCTGTGACGATATATACCTGCTTATCTAATGACAGATCATTCAGC
>JAFZYX010000162.1 GCA_017616055.1 Ruminococcus sp. | reverse complement strand
TTTTATACTTTATATATCTGGGAAACATTTTGAAAGAATAATTTTCTGATACAAAAGTATAAGCTCCTATGTAGACATAACGGGTAAGCTGTTTTTTTATTCTATTCTGAAAATTCTGCAATATATGGCAGGTTTCGGTAGAACTCTCCGTAGTCGAGACCGTAGCCGATAACAAAATAATCCGGAATAGTGAAAAGTGAGTAGTCGGTTTTCAATTCAACAACGCGGCGATCGGGCTTGTCGAGAAGAGTCATTATCCTGAGGGAAAGAGGATTCCTTACTCCGAGTATCTTCTTTATTTCATTGAGAGTTCTGCCTGTATCAACAATATCCTCGACGATAACGACGTGATAATTACTGATATCATGTTTGAGATCCATGGTTATCTCAACGTGGCCAGAGGACTGTGTGCCTTCAAAGTAGCTTTTTGCTGCCATAAAGGCAATTTCACAGGGGACTGTTACTGCGCGGCAGAGATCTGCCATAAAGACGAAAGCTCCTTTGAGAATGCTTACAAGAAGAATAGGAGATCCATCATATAGGGAGTTGATATATGCTCCTGCTTTTTTTATTTCTGTGCGTATTTCTTCCTCAGAGATGACCACGCGCTTTATTTTGCTTCTCCATTCTTCGGTACTGTTGAATTTCATAAAAGTTCCTCCAATGCTAGGATTGTGTTAAATAACGATACTTTTATTATACCATTCTGCACTTTAATGTCAAGATATATGTAAGCACCGAGAGATGAGAGCATCTTTGGCACAATATAGAAAGCTTTCCGAAGTTACCTGTGAGGTATTTCATCCTGCAGGTTAGTGTATGTAGTGGTATAAATTAAGCAGACCGTTAAGCTTAAAAAACGCAAGAAAAAGGAAATATACCCAAAGAGAAGAAAATGTCATTGTATAAATCGCCAAATTGAATAGCTATTGCTAAATAAATATTTACAACTATCACTAGCCATGCTATAATTATGATGTATAGGTGTATATTCTGAAGTTTCTCTGCGCTGTGAGAAACAAGGTATCCACCGTGGAGGAAAACAGCTTCGCTTTAGGCAGCGGAGTTATTAAAATGAAAAGGAGTAAAAACAATGGTTAGTAAAACAAAAAAGCTTGCTTTGCAGCTTTTTGCCTTTGCAGCCGCTATGTTTGTGCTTCTGGCGTATATGTCGGTATTCCCAATCATGAAAACATACGCTGCAGGTACAGATCTTTATGTAGGCTATTCTGGCAGAAACAACAACTTCTCGACGGTGCAGGCGGCTGTCGACAAGGCTGCAAGTCTCAATCCGTCATCTGAATCCACACGAGTAACGATACATATCGCTCCCGGTACATACCGTCAGCAGGTTATCGTTCAGACTCCATATATCACATTTGTAAATGATGAACCCGAAAAGGGCGACGCAGTACTCACATGGTACTACGGTATAGGCTATAAGTATTACAGCGCAAACTCAAAGGGCTATTACGACGCAAATCTTGCAGCATCAAAGAGCGGCAAGAATGTAGCTAACTATCGCTGGGGTGCAACTGTTCAGCTCTGGCCCAAGGCTACGAATTTCAAGGCAAAGAACATTGTATTTGAGAACTCATTCAACCGATATATAACTCAGGAGGAGCTCAATGACGGCGTTGAGCTCACAGGTGACACTTCTGTTACAAAGATAACTCAGGTGAGAAACAACTGGACAGACGCAAAGTCTAAGGCGGCAACAGAGCGTGCAGCTGCTCTTTCCGTAGATACTGGCTATGCCGAATTCCTCAACTGTCAGTTCCTGTCAAGTCAGGATACTCTTTACACTGGTGGTTCACCGCAGTACTACAAAAACTGTCTTATTGAAGGACAAACCGACTATATCTTCGGCGGCAGCAACGCTGTATTTGACAGCTGTGAGCTTCGCTGGAAAGGATACAGCAGCGGTTCAGTAGGCGGATATATCACAGCCGCAAGAGAACAGGGAAGCCCATACACAGGTTATCTTTTTAAGGATTGTAAGGTAACTGCAAATCCTGAACTTACCGTAAGTGCAGGTTATCTCGGAAGACCTTGGGGACAGACTGCAAAGGTGCTTTTCGTGAACACAACTCTCCAGAACAGCAACATGATAACAGCTGCAGGTTGGACATCCATGAGCGGAGTTGAACCCGAGAGCGTTGATGGCTTCAAGGAAAACGGAACCAAGCTTTCAAATGGTCAGCGAGTTGATCTTTCACAGCGCAGGGGGCATACTGTTTCCGACAGCGACGCTGCGAACATTAACATAAAGAACTATATGAACAGTTGGACTCCTTCATACCTTAATGGAGACAGCAGTTCAAGCGGCAGTGGTAATAATAGTCAGACTTCCTCAAACGTTGAGGGAGCTATCAAGACATGTGGTGGCTGGTTTGAGACTGCCTATGTTGAATGGGACAGCTCAAAGATAGGCAATAACGTAAAGGTAAGTTATGCACTTGCAGGCACATCAGAATATACAGCTGTTGATTCTCAGCTCATACGCGACTCAAGAGTTGATATTCCGGGTCTCAAGGGAAATACTACGTATACTATAAGCATTCAGGGCTCAAACGGTTCAGCAAGCTGCGATGTAAAGCCTATGATGTATGACAGAAGCGGTTACGCACACTGGAATACATCAGAAGCTGTTGGTGCTTACAATAACGACGGTACTTTGAAATCAGGTATTACGGTCATCTATGTTACAAACTCCAACAAGGACACAATAACATGGGGTGGCAAGACGGGTCTCTACAATATTTTCAATGCTGGACCAAGTAATGTTGACTTCAGACTTATTGGTACTATTGACGTTCCATCAGGAGCAAAAGCAAATAATGGTCAGCAGAATGATGGTTCAAATATGCTCTACATGAACGGCGGTAAGAACGTTACTGTTGAGGGTATCGGTTATGATTGCAACCTCAAACAGTGGGGCTTTGACATGAAGCACAGTACAAACTGTGAAGTAAGAAACCTCTGGCTCGGACAGTACCCGGATGACGGCATCTCGATGTCAGGTGGAAGCTCTTCCAAGTCATATCATATATGGGTGCATAACAATACGATTGAAAAGGGATATAACGCTTACGCTGGCAACGGTATCGTTGACGATGACAAGGCAGACGGTGACGGCTCTCTCGATATCAAGTGGGCTGAGTATGTAACAGTTTCTTACAACGTGTTTAAGGATGCTCATAAAACATCTCTTGTAGGTGGTGCCACAAACCATGAGCAGGACTGGATCACATACCACCATAACTGGTTCAATAATACCGAGTCACGTAATCCTCGTGCAAGAATCGCGCACGTTCACAGTTACAACAATTACTTTTACAATAATAAACAGTACGGAATTGGAGCTTCCTTCAATTCAAAAGTGTTCTCTGAAGCCAACTACTACGAGAACACAAAGCTTCCTCTTGATGCGGTAAATATGGGAAGCGATTCTTACTCCGGAACTATCAAGTCGTATGGTGATAAGTTTGTTAGTTGTGATATGGGCAGTGGACTTGCTTATCAGATAGTTAATTCCCGCAGCGATAAAGCTTACATTAACAATCTCAAGGGCGGCGGTGAAAGCTATGATAACTTCGATACTGATTCCTCAAAGATATACGGAAACTACAATGTAACCTCTGCAGATGCAGCAAAGGCAGAGGTAACGACTTATGCAGGTAGAATGCAGAACAAGGCCTATAACTCAGGAACTGTATCCGACGGTAGCGGCGAAGTTCCGCAGATAATTAATGAGTACATGAGAAGCAATCTCATTGC
>JAFZYX010000161.1 GCA_017616055.1 Ruminococcus sp. | reverse complement strand
TGCTCCTGGAGCCATGCCATAAGTGAATCAGCAGAATCCTTTAATACAATTACAAGAATTATATTGATGATTACAACTACAAGACCAACGACACCGCAAACGATACCTGCGATAGCCATGCCCTTGCCATCTTCGTTATTTTTCCTTGATAAGAAACCAAGTACGAGAGCAACTATTGCAAGAGGAAGGCCGAGCCATATCCAGCAGCAGCCAGGAATGATAGAACAGATACCTGTTACCATTGAAGCAATAGCCTTGCCCTTAGGACCACCCTGAGGCGGCATACTTCCGTTGTACGGATCCATAGGAGCCTGATTGAACTGATCGTTCTGATTGTTGTAATTATTATCCATTATTTTAGAACCTCCCTAAAGGTATATTAATGTAAATAGTATAACATCTTTCACGAAATTTGTCAATAGAAAGCATAAAAAATATCAAAAAAAATTATCGGTTAATATAAAAAGCATATTAGCCATGCAAAATGGCGCTGCCGTTTTATTCATCGGCAACGCCATTAATTAAGGAGGTTGTAATTATTATTTCTTTTTAACTAGTTTTATCAGCTCTGCTCGCTAAGGATAAGAGAGATACGTGACTGTAAAAGATTAATTGCTTCATCAGCAGTCTTTTCGCCCTTCATATATGCCATGATTTCTTCCTCAAGGATAGACTCTATATCAGGATCAAAATCACTCATTACCTGTGTTGTGTTCATAACATAATCGGAAATAAAGTCAACCTGTTCCTGTGATAAAGGCTTAACATCTACCTGATCCTGCTTCTTTTCATCGTAGTAAGAATACTCATATTCCTGCTTCTTGCCATTCTCATCATAGTAGTAAGGCTTGCTCATGCACTTGTTAAGTTGTCTTTCAAAATTTTTCTTTAATGAAGACATACCAAAATGATAACTTACAGAGCCATCCTTCTCATCCTCATCGGTCTCTTCCTTAAAGTTTTCCTTTATGAGATCCCAACAGAAATCCTTATACTCGGAAGTTGTAAGTATGGAGAATGTGTTATCAAACATCATTACAGAGCCCTGTCCCTCATTACAAGGATACCCGATGAATGATACCTCATCCTTTAGGTACTGACCATTAAGCTGTCCGACAAGCTCGCTTGGCTCATAAATGTAAAGTGAATTGAGAAGCACCATATCGGAATTGAAAGCCTCAGATCCGTAATACTTGTCCATCTCCTCATAGTACTCTTCAGCCTCAGGATCTCCCTCTTCAAAATCCTTGCCCGGCTCAAATGTGTCTATAAAGTTTAGAAGCTTCTTGAACTCAGGGTCGTCAAAATGACATTTTCCGTTCTCATAGTCAATAAGACTCGAGAATGAATGCATGAGTATCTCCATTACAGAATCTCTTGTATCAGGTCCCATAAGATGCATTTCCTTATTAGGACGATTCTCGTACGCCTCGATAAGCTCATCTGCATTCCATCTTTCCTTGTCTATATTTTTCTTCTTAGCTAAAAGAGTAGAAATCTCAAATGTAGATGTGAGCGAAAGCAACTTTCCGTCAACTTCGCAGGCTTTAAGTACATTTGGCATGAGGTCCTCTCTCTTTAGGTCAGTATCCTTGTCAAGCATCTCATAAAGATCAACGAAGAGGCCCTTCTTTCCAAGGCTCTTTGTGAGGACATTGTTGCTGCCACAGATCATATCTGGAGCGTTACCAGAAATGATGTCTTTCTTGAGCTGACTTGTGCTAAGCTGCTGATATACTCCTGTTTCCTTATCATATTCGTCATATTTGCTGTAATCAACAATCTTAAAACGCACACCATCGTGAGTCTTGTTGAACTTTGATACTTGATCTCTTACCTCCCAGTCTCCATTCAGAGCACCGATAGTGATAACCTTTGTATTCTCAATCTCGGAAGCATCACGTTGTGTAAGTCTGTAGAATGTGCTTGAGCTGCTCTTAGTTGAAGAATAATCGTTGTAAAGCACAACATACTCGCCATTATCCATCGTAATAATAGAATTTATAGCGCCATCGCCCAAGTCGGAGTCGAGCCAGTTAATAAGCTCATCGTATGAACCGTCCTCTTTGACTCCGAAAAGTCCAGAAGAACCAATTGAAAGAATCTTGTAATCGCCGGTGCCAGGATAGAAGTCTCCATACATAACATCACTAATGCTATCGCCAGTTATCTCTTCACCTGTCGGCTTCAGAGTCTCTGAGTCAACAAAAGCCACCTTCATGCCGTCCTTTGAATAGCCATTAACGATAAGTGTCTTAGCATCCAGCATTGATATACCATAAACGTATTCAAAATCAGGAAGCTCAACTTCTTCCTTTAGATTGCCTTCATTATCGAGAACAACATACTTCTGTTCCATAGCACCATATAGTTCAAGAACGGCCTTTCCACCGCTACATGGAATAACACGGCCAACTTGAGCTCCACCACCCTTTGCGTACTTGGAATCCTCATTATCATCAGCATATTCCTCAAGACCTGTTATCTCTTTTTCTAGCTTAACCTTACCGTCAAGATCAACTACATAGAGCTTGTTGCTATATTTAGCGTTTTTTTCCACTTCTTCCTGATACTTATCCCAATCAAAGCTCTCATAATCAAAGTCTGGAGCTTCGAAATTTGGTCTCTCCATATCACCGTAATCGGTAATTGAAACCATTGCATAGATGTCTCCCTCAGGAGAAACAGCAGCGTTCACATTAGCATCTACCTTCTCCTTGTCAATACCAAGATCGAGCTCAATAGCCTCGATATTAGAGAAATCATTGTCAGTCTTGTATATCTTCTGCTCGCCTTTTTGATAATCATATCCGAGCAAGACTATATTATTCTCGTCAACTCTGTACATTGAATTTACAGATTCTACATCAACGTCCATTTCAACAGCGCGATAGGAAGTAGCCATAAGCTGCTGTGTGTCATTTGCCTTGCCATTATTATTGTTCTTTGCCGCCTTTTCACTACATGATATAGCTGCTCCCGACATTACCATAACAGCAACAGATAACGCTGTTGCTCTTCTTAAAACTGTCTTTTTCATAAATTACCTCTTTTTCTTTTTATTTTGAACTTTCTTTTGTTTGCTCATTTTCTATATCAGAGCTTTCTTTTTTTGCGATCTCTTCAGCCTTTTGTTTCTTATCTCTTATTCTTTTCACTTTTGACGAAAAGACTCTCTCTATGGCGTCTTTAAGATCTTTTTTGTTTTGCCTGAACCATTTATGTGCCAATGCAAGCAGACAAATAAACGTTATCAGCGGTATAACAAGGAGAAGCCTGCGTCCTCCGTAGATGAATGAAAGCTTGAGTTCCGTCAGTCTTGAAGCGTTCTCCCAGAAAGGATAAACTATACCGTCATTCCTGACTATGTATCTATCAAGCTTTTTCAGAGCTTTTATCCTCTTTGAAGGTAAAAAGCGCTCTGAATTGTTTACAATGCTGATATTCCCCTTATACGCCACGGCTAATTGCTGTTTAACCGAGTTATAAGCAAAATGTTCAACAGGTTCTGGAATAGCACATTCATAACAAGTGACCGTCATAAACTCAGGATCCCTTGAAGCTGCACTGTCCCACATATCATTATTTACAGAACCGAATATTGGTCCCGCAGCTTTATAAGTTATATAAGCCCTCGGAACATCATCGATGCACTTTTTTTCAGACTTAGTATCCGGAGTATCTATAACTCCCGATATATATAGCTCGTCTCCGTTTATGTATATCTTTTCTCCTGTGATGTCAATCGATCCGTAAAGGCGCCATGCAAGTTCCTTATCTATGACTACTCCGTCCTGCAAGAAATTCTTGTCAGAGAAAAACGAGCCGTTAAGAAGCGTGAACCCCCTGAAAAGGAAGAAATCTCCTCCCACCACAGTTACTCTCGCCTGAGACTGTCCAGTCCTGTCGCAAGTAATAGATGCTATTCCTGCCTCAGCACTGAAAGCGTGTGGAACTATGTCCTCCCCTTCCTCAGGTATCACTGAAACACTTTTCAGTTCACTGTATATCTGATTTTTTACTCCTATGGCTGAATTCTTGTCAAAGCCTGAGTTCTCACTAAAAAAGCAACTTATCTGACCGTAGTCGTACTCACTGCTTTTTTCCATACGCTCCGCAGTGAAATTATACTTCTGCGAAGCAGCAGAACTACCGCCTGCCGCCGTAAGTATGACCGCTCCGATGATTGCTACGGCATTCAATGCCGCAATGAACATTTGTCCAAATTTATATCTGTTCCTCATAAGGTCAGCACCGCCTTATTTATCCTTCATGCGGACCTGATCCCCTGGTTCAACTAATTTGCTTGCAGCTGTTATAACGTAATCTCCTCTGTTGAGGCCGCCAGATACTGCATAAGATATTTCATCCTCAGCTTCAACATTGACGCTAACCTTTTCAGCGTAATAACGATTGCCAAGAGGGGTATTCTTCGAGCTTACCATAAGCACATACGGATCTGATGCAGGACCGTTGAGAGCGCTTCTCGGAATAATAGCGTCATATGTACCACTTCCGCAGGGGATTGAGAGATCAAGTCTGTCTCCCGAGTTAACCTCTCCAGTAACTGTAAATATGAGCAATTTCTTCCTTGCTCCTGCAGTGCTGTTCTTTATCTCCTTGAGAACAACGGTAATATCGCTACCGTAGCTGTTGGTTACATCAGCTTCCAAGCCTACCTTTACCTTTTTTAACTTTTCAACGTCTATACCGTCAAGGTTTATAGTATAGCCTTCATCTATAATATCAATAACAGCCGCAGCCGTTCCCTCCACAACCTTATCGTCAAGCTTTACGTTTACTGAACTTATAACGCCATCATATTTCGACTTTATCTCTGTGGACTCAGATTCTGTTTTAAGCTTATCAAATTTTTCCTGTAGCTTGTCGAGAGCCTTTTTCTCAGCCTGCAAATCAAGAGCCTCCGACTGCGAGGTCTTTGAATCAGTTTTCTTGGTCTTATCAAGGTCAATTATAGCCTCTTCAAGCTCGTTCTGCTTGACTCTTACAGATTCTGCAAGGGAATCATAGTTGTCTGACTTTTCGCCACCATTTTCTGAGGTATATTCTTCTATGGCAGCTGTAAGCTCGTTTATCCTGTTATTTGCCTCGCTCATTCTTGAAGCTAGACTATCACGAACACTTTTCTTTGACTGATCATAGGTGTCTTTGGCTACATTTTTCTCAGTTTCCTTTGCTTCCATCTCAGCCTTTAAACGCTCAGCAGCCTCACCCTCAGCTTTCTCATAAGCCTCGCGTGCTGCCTGATAGCCTGCCTCAGCGCTGCTGTAAGCTACATAAAGTGAGGTTAGCTCGCCTGCAAGCTCCACATCAGCTTCCATATAATCATCCATGTCTATGCATTTTATGGTAGATGAAAGCTTTGCAACTTCGCTTTCCAGCTTTTTCAACTCAGCGCTGTTGTTTCTGTAGTTTTCCTTAGCTGCTGCAACATTACCTTCATTAGCCTTTGCTGAGTCTCTCTTGTTAATGAGGTCGTTCAGTTCGTCACGAAGATTTCTTATCTTTTGATTGTCCTTTGTGTAGTCCGCCGGTTCAACCTTTAGGAGGTTTTTCTCATAATTGAGCTTAGCAGTCTCGAGAGCTTCCTCCGCCGCATCGAGAGCTTCATTACTTACAGTGTTGACAGTAAAGAGGACGTCTCCTTTTTTGACCTCCTGTCCTGTCTTTACGTGTATCTTTTCGATAGTTCTGTTTCCGTCTATCATGACTTCATATGACTGATTCGACTCCACGTAACCCGTCTGCCTAATCCTTTCAATCAGTTTTCCTGAGCCTACAGACTCAGTTGAAATCTCAGCAAGAGATTTGTTCATTATCGTGTTCGAGAAGAAAGTAAGCACCAGCATTATTGCAAGAAATATAATAATTAGCGTCTTTATAAACTCTCTTCTCCTTGCGGGAGACATTATTTCTTTTTCGTCCTTTTCCGCAAGTAAATCCTTAACATCTTTTGTTTCGTTCATATAAATGCTCCTTACGAAAGAATTGTATCTTTACCTGTATATCAGCCCTTGATACCGCCCGAATAGGTTATTCCCTCAATGAGATAATCTTCTCCGTAAAGGAACATCAGCACCGTCGGTATCATATATACCGTTCCCACCGCAAAGGCAAGTCCTATATCTCCCGTATTTATCTCGGAAAGGAAAACTGAAAGCGGATGGAGTGTATTGTTTTTCATAAGTACGATAGGCTGCTCAACCATATTCCAGTAATCAATGAAAACAAGCATTGCAATTGATACTATCGCGCCCTTGCACAAAGGCATATATATCTTAGTTAGTATCTTAAGCTCACTTGCTCCATCAAGCTTAGCGGCTTCAACATAGGAAATTGGGATTCTCTTCATTACCTTAGTCAACAGAAAAATACTGAACGGCGAGAATATAGCAGGAAGTATAATAGCCTTTCGCGTATCAAGCATATTCAACTTATCAGCAACGAGAAAATTAGGTACGAGCGTTACCTGATACGGCATTATCATGAGAATTATATACGCAAAGAAAATAATGCTCTTAAATTTATTAGGATACCTTGAAAAGCCATATGAAGCAAGTATCGCCACAAGTATCTGGAACACTGTTATCGGAACTGTAAGTATCACAGAGTTCCAGAATTTCATGAGATAATCAGAATTCTGTATCAGAACAGCTTTGTACTGATCAAACGTAACCTTGTCTGGGATGAATTTAAGATTGACATTATTGGAAATAAAAACCTTTTTCTTCTCAGTCATATTCGAGAACATCGCACCATAGTTGGCGGATATCTCATTTGAAGTCATAAACGAATTAGCAATTGTTAGTACTGTCGGCACAAGGAACATAAGCGCAGCAAACAGTATAAATAGCAGCACACAGCCATTGACGAACCTGCGCCTGTTTCTTAGTCCAAATAATCTTCTCATCAGCTCTCCACATCCTTTCCGAATATGTTCTCTGCAATGAGAAGAACTGCCATAATTACTATCATAAGAAGCGCAAGCAACACAGCCGCCGCCGAAAGCTTCTGATAGTCAAGACTGTTGAAAGTGTTATTCATGAAGTGCTGTAGCATATACAACTTATCCTGAGGATAATTTCCTGTCAGAAGGTATACTTCTCTGAATATTTTAAAGGAATTTATCATGGAAAGTATCAACACAAAAAGGATAGTTGGAGAAAGGTACCTCAGTTTTATATGTATAAACTTGTACCAAGCTCCTGCGCCCTCAAGTTCAGCAACCTCAATAATGTCACGAGGTATCGCGCACAGGGCAGCCATGAAGAGTATCATGTTATATCCTAAGTTCTTCCATAAAAACATACATATTATAACAAGTTGTCCATATGGAGACTTTATCCAGTCTACAGGATGTCCGCCGCAGGCTTCAATTATCTGATTTACAGTTCCATGATTGTGGAAGAGCACCTGCCAAACAAGCACTACAGAAGCTGTCGGAACCATGAGTGGACTAAGAAAGAAGGTCCTGAAAATGCTCTTACCAGGAATATTCCTCTCAAGAAGCATAGCAAGTCCCAGTGAAAGTATCACGGCAAGCGGAACCGATACCAATGAAAAAAACGCAGTATTCTTAGCCGCCTTTGTAAACGCCTCATTACTAAACAACTTCGTGTAATTCTGGAAACCTACAAATTCTTTAAGCACTGGGTTGTTTATTAAAGAATAGTATAATACGATACAGAACGGAACGAAAAAGAAGAGCATAGCTCCTAAAAAACTAGGAAGTACACAAACATTACTGAATGTCCTCTCTCCTCTTCTTCCACACTGATCTTTGGTTTTGTTTTTCATTTGAACACAACCTCACAGATTTTCTTTTGCTCTCATATTTTTAAAACCGTTTTCATATCACATATAATATAGTGTAATATTAACGGCCAAAAGACGACGTTGATAATATATTTTTTCTTTATCGCGCTATTGCATTTTTCGACTATGAATCGCGAAAGAAAAAGCACACTAATATAATAATACATCTTTGATAAAGACTTGTCAATATTAAGGAAGTTATTTCAACTTAACAATTCACAAATACTATTTATGCGTTAGATAAAACTAGTAAATAGCCGCTTTTTTTGTAGCTTTTTCCGTCATGTTTCATTAGTACATTTACTATCATACACTGTCAACGTGACATTAACATGACTTTTTAATTACAATATTGTCACTTTTACAGTTGCCTTCAAAACTACTTCTATATTAATTAGACGATATATGAAGCGATTTTGTGACATTTTTTTTTAGGAATTTCTGATTTCTTGTATTAATCGGCATTTTGACTTTGTAAAAGCAATGATTACAATATTTTTTAGTCAATGTGACTGTTTTTCAATTGTGCTATTGACTTTTTCATCTTGTTATGATACAATATTTTCTGTTGAAACGCCATGCGGGTGTAGTTCAATGGTAGAATGTCAGCCTTCCAAGCTGAACACGTGGGTTCGATTCCCATCACCCGCTCCATTTATTAGCAGCTTTGGCTGCTATATTTTTCT
>JAFZYX010000160.1 GCA_017616055.1 Ruminococcus sp. | reverse complement strand
ATTCTTAAAGAAATGTGATAAAATGAATTATGGATATCAATAGTGGACTTGTACAGGGGTAATGTCGCAGGCTAACGGTTCGTTAGACATGAAAAAAGGAAGCGTTTGCAGATATCCCGCGGCAGTATAAGGTCTAATTGATCAAAGGAGGTTCGATATAATGAACAGAAACAAGAAAAAAGGCGTTTTCAGAACAGTCACTGCTTGTACACTGTCAGCTATAATGCTATTGTGCAGCAGCTGTGGAGGACCACCTGCCGGAATAAGACAGGGAGGCGGAAAGATTGCCGTTATTACAAAGCAGCCAATCGCTTTCTGGGATGATGTAAAGGCTGGTGCTGAAGACGCAGGAAAAGAACTCGGCTACGACATAATTTACAGCGTTGCAGAAGGCGACAATGACTACGCTACACAGATTGAAAGCATCAAGAACGCCATAAAGGAGAAAGTTGACGCTATCGTTATTGCTCCGAACGGACGTACAGAACTTAACGAAGTTCTCCAAGAGGCAACTGACAAAGGTATTAAGATAATTGCAATTAACTCCGATGTAAAATCAGATGATGCCGAAAACCCGCTTACACTTTCTCTTGTTAACTCGTCAGATTTTGACGGTGGCGTATGTGCTGCAAGAAATATCCTAAAGAGTTGGAAGGATAAGGGTAAGGATGTCAGTGATATCGGAACAATCGGTATGATAGAGAGTACAGCTGCAACATCCGATCTGCGTATGTTCGGCTTCTTCGACACTATGAAAAAAGCAATCGGCAAAACTAGCGGTGTTGAATTCCCTGAGCTCAGTATGATTGCCGTTCTCATGGGTATGGACGGAGGCGCACCAGTTGAAGCATTTATGTACGATTCCGATAATTCTGCAAACGGTGAAGGTGGAGACGCCGCTGCTTACGGTGCTGAGGACGGAGACGCTGCTGCAGACAATACTGATGCAAATGCTGCAAACGGAAGTCAGCAGGAAGAAGCAGAGCTTTCAGCGGCTGAGCTTGAGGTTCTTGCAAAGCAGAAGGAAAAAGCCGATGCCGACGCTCGTATCAAAATGGATATTGTATCACGCTTCAGACGTACAGAGCCTTGTTCAAAGCGTAAGGAAGCCAAAGAAAAGGCTTTGGCTATGATAGATCAGAATCCTGATTTGTCTATTCTCTTTGGTACAAATACAAACATGACGCTAGGTATTTGCGACGCTATCAACGAGCGTGGTCTTTCTGGAAAGGTATTCGCTGTAGGTTTCAATACTGATGATGAGATCATAAGCAATATCAAGAACGGCGTGCTTCAAGGTACAGTTGTTCAGAATCCTTACGTTATGGGTTATGTTGGTGTCAAGTTCGCTACAAGTGCCATAAACGGCGACAACATTACTTCTCACCTTAATACAGGTGTAACATTCGTTAACGCTGACAATATGAACAATGACTTCATCAAGCTCATATTGAATCCGCAGGCAGACATTAGTTAAATAGGAGGCGAGAATATGGCAAAGAATAAGAAAAAAGGCGCCTCGAGCGGATTTATTGTTGCTGCAATCCTCGTTGCGTTGATGTATATCCTGAATACCGTTCTTGTATGGAACATCTATACAAACAATAATACCACAAATACACAGACATCTATGGCTAACCGTGCTATCAACAGTATCAACGGTGAGCTTTCAAACCTTAACACCAATACCATCGGTCTTGCAGCTAACCTCTATGACAACCCTCTTGAGATAGTTGGCGATACAGAACGTATCTATGCTAATATCATAGGTTACGAGAAAATGTTTGAAAGCCTTGATATGCCTGAGTCAGTTATGAAGAGATATAACTACGCTAAGTCGATTATCACAACTTTCAAGCAAAAGCTTGACTCTCTTGGAACCAATCAGCTCCAAGAAAACGACGCATCAGTTATGAACGAAACTCTTAAACAGGAGCTTTATCCTCTCCAGGTAACTGCCGAGCAGATGCTCACAGCGACTATCAGCATAGTTAATATCGAGACAAGTAAACTCGCAAGAAGAAACGCTATCAGAGCTTATGTCCTCATGGGACTCATGGCTCTCATTGCAGTTCTTTCAGAGTTAGCTATCTGGATTTTCGCACGCAGATCAAAGAAGGCAAAAGCTGAACTCGAAGAGCGTGAACTCCGTCTCGCAGAGGTTGATGCTAAGCTCAAGAATACACGTCAGAAGGCTACTGACCTCGCTGTAACAAATGTTCTTACAGGTATGAAGAACCGTTACGCTCTAGATAATGATATCAGCGAAAGACTCGAATCCGGAAGATTCCAGATTGCAGTATTCGATATGGATAACTTCAGAAGTATCAATGATACTTACGGTTATGACTTCGGTGACGAGTACCTTGCTGCAGTTGCTGAAAAGCTCAAGGAAGAGTTCGGCGATGTTGCTGAAATCTACAACATTACAGGTAATGAATTCTGCTTCGTATTCAATAAGAACATCTCCGAGAGCCAGGCATCTGGTATCGCTCAGAACATCCAGCGTGTAATGAGCAGTCCTTATGAAGTACTGAACCTCAATGTTCAGCTTCCTTGCTCAGGTGCGGTATACCACTACCTCCCTGGAGACTGTCTAAACGTAAACTCACTGCTTGTTAAGCTCGACACTGCTATGAGAAACGCTAAGATGAACGGTGGAAACATGATTAACAATGTTATGAATATGTAATATTGTATTAAAATGGCGGCTGTCAGTGTTGACAGCCGCCTGTTTTTATGGCAAATTGCAGAAAAATAAAGATAATAATTGACATTACGTAGAAACTGTGATAAAATATACCTATGTTATATGATAGGTAGGTGTTTCGGAGTGAAGAGAGCAAAAAAGAAGAAAAAGAAATATGCAGTCTACAAGTCCTCAACAGGTTCCTATTGCTATCTATACGTTGATACTCTTGAAGCTCTCGAAGGCACAGGTTTTGAAGACATAATCTCCGAAGAACAGCTTCCCGTAGTCTTTGACGGACGCGGTGGCTACTACCATTTCAGAGAAAACGATTATGGTTTCTTGCGTATAATCGAATCAGACAAGGAACAACCACTCACATTGGAAGAGATGTTCGACAAAAATTCTCCCGATTTCAAGCTTGGTTGGATATCTCCTGACGGCGATACTTACTCCTGTGCATTCACAAATCATAGCAAATGCGCAAGGATGATTGTTGAGAAATATTATCCCGATTCAAAATATCCCGAAACTGAACTTGACAGACAAGGTTGGTTACAGGTAATTGACTCATGGAACGGAACGGAACAGCATCACGGACAATTCGTTTTCACGGATAAAGGGAAAATTACTAGCAAACAAGCTGACCGTCTCTTCGATCTAGGACTTTATGAGAATGAGGAAGTAAAAAAACTCATCTCTGACAGTGAAAATGACTGGTAATTATTAATACAATACCTATACTGCACAACAAGATTGGGTGATTTACATAAAATCGCCCTGTTTTTTGTGCAGTTTTTTTATTGACTATACTTCGTTTATGGTGTATAATAATTATGTATCAGTACTCGATAAAAACATTTATTTTGGCTTAATCGAGTGACCGTTGACTGCGGATGGTTGTTTATAAGGAGGATATAAAGATGGCTGAACCAAGATTTATCAAAACCGTGACCTTCGGCGGCTATGACAAGGAAGCCGTTATAAGAAGATTTGAATATCTAAACGAACAAGTGCATGATCTCAGAAATGAACTGAGAGTAACAAAGCTTCAGCTAGAAGCTTACAAAAAGGGAACAGATTCAGAAAAAGCTTTGGAAACTGTTCTTTCAGAAGAACGTGCAAAGCTTACACAGGTTCAGGTTCAGAACAATACTCTAAGCCTCAAACTAAAAGCAACAGACGATGAAAACAATACACTCCAAGAAGAAATAAAGAAACTCAAGGATGAAATGTCTGAGCTTAACAACAAGCTCAAGAATGCAGAGTCAAAATGTGCTGCTCTTATGGCTCAGGATGAGGCTATGGCTCTCAGCAACGTATTCATTGAGGCTCAGAAGTCTTCTTCTATGCTGGAGGGTACAGCCAAATCAAAGGCTGCCGAAATAGAGTTCAAAACTAAAAAGCTTGCCGAAAGTATTGTTTCGGAAGCCAATACAGAAGCACAACAGATAATATTCGAAGCTGAAAGAACTGCCGCTGAGAAAATTGCCGAAGCAAAAAACCGTGCCGAGGAAATGAATGTGGCTTCAAATAATCTTAGAGCTTCTATTCTCGAAAACGTAAACACGCTAAAAAGACATATGGGGCTAGTAAGAGATTCCCTAGAGGGTTTCCGCAAAGAAGGAATAAGCCGTCTTGTAGAAGCTGACGAGTGCCTCAATAAAACTGAGGCTACCCTCAATGAGGGCGGCGTCCCTGTATTTAAACAACCTGAATATTTCGAACCAGAAGTTCCAGAAAGACCTACTCTGCTCTCTGAAAAAATGAGAAGCGATGACGAAAAGCGTAAACAACAGGAAGAACTTGATAAGCTCAAGCAAATGGCTGAATCTATAGGCACTAAAAAAGATGAAAATGCCAAAGACGATGGGAATAAAAATACTACCGACAACGAACAGAAAAAGAGTGACGAAAAAAATGAAGGCGGCGAAAAGAAGGGAAAAATAGATCTAGCCGCTCTTGCAGCAAAAGCTAATTCCATTGGAAAAAAATAAAGCAAAAATAGTTTCTTAAATGTCATAAGGAGTTTTTATAATTATGAGTGAATTGATCATTGTAAAACCGGAAAAATGCGTGGGATGTAACGCTTGTGTAAGAGAATGTCCCGCACCCGAAGCCAATATGACAAAGCAACTGGAAGACGGTCGCTTTATCACTATGGTTAATCCTTCAAAATGTATCGCCTGCGGTGAGTGCGTTAAAAAGTGCAACCATGGCGCGAGAGATTATATCGACGATACAGATGAATGTATCACCGATCTTCTTAAGGAAAAAATCATCATTATGGCTTCTCCTGCTATCAAGACCATTCTCCCCACAAAGTGGAAGGGTGTTCTCGATTGGTTCAAAAAACAGGGATGTACTATCTTTGACGTATCCCTCGGTGCCGATATCTGCACATGGGCTCATGCAAGAACTATCGATCAGGACAAGATTGGCAATATAATAACACAGCAGTGCCCTGCTATAGTTAAGTATATCGAAACCTATCAGCCAAAACTTCTTCAGAACCTTTCTCCTATTCATAGTCCTATCGCATGCAGCGCTATATATATTGAGAAATATCTCCGCAGAAATAACCCTATCGCTGTTATTTCTCCATGTATCGCAGAAGCTTACGAGGCAAAGGATACAGGCCTTGTTAAGTACAATGTTACTATCAAGAAGCTTCTTGAATACTTTGAGAGAAATGATATCATTATTCCGATAGACACTTCCGAAAATTACGAGTACAAATTCGACGATATGCAGGGACAGCTCGGTTCTATCTACTCACGTCCAGGCGGACTCAGAGATAATATATGGATGCAGGATCCCGATGTTAATATCACAAACTCTGAAGGTGTACACAAGGTTTTCGGTGAAATAGATATGTACGGAAAAATGCCTGAATCCAAGCACCCGAAGGTATTTGACGTGCTCTCATGTGAATTCGGTTGTAATATAGGCCCCGCTTCTGGCACAAAGCAGACTGTTTTCGATGTTATGGCTACTTCAAGAGCTATAGAAATAGAAGCAAAGAGCCGTCGCAAATCAACTGGTATCATGGGACGAGGCGACGACAAGCTCTTTAAGAAGTTCGACGATGAGCTTCGTGTTGCAGACTTCCTAAGAAACTACAAACCCTCAATGCCTACTCCTGTTCCGAATGTGGCACAACTTGCACCTATTTTCGAAAAAATGGGTATGCATACAGAAGAAGATCGTAGCTATGACTGTCATGCCTGTGGATACAATACCTGCCGTGATATGGCTACAGCTATATACAGAGGTCTCAATACTCCCGATAACTGTATCGTGCATGCTAAATCAGTCCTTATCGCAAGACATTCTGCCCTCAACAGACAGAACGAGCAGCTTTCTGAGATCACCGAAGAAGTTCTTGCACTTTCCGAAAAGCTCAAGAGCAATGTTTCAAATATCACAGAAAATATGGAGAATATCGGTGAATCCACAGCTGCTACAAGCGAAAGAGCTGCAGTAGTAAAGGATCTTCTTGAGAATGTTGTTTCATTCTGTAATGATAACTCTACTATGGATGCAGACAGTGTTTCTCAGCTCACATCTATCCTCGAAACAACTATAAATGCATTCAGTGCCCTTGATGATAATGTTACTATCACAAACGAAAGCTCTGAAACTATCAACAAATCCATTAATGATATCATATCGCTTGTTGGCGATATCAATAATGTACTTGTGAAGGCAGATCAAACTGAAAAGGTCGATATTTCCGATGTCACAGGCGTAAAAAAACCTGTTGAGGAAAAGAAAACAGAAGAAAAAAAGTAATAATAAACTAATTTCCCCCGTGCCCAGAATGATAATGTGAACTGGACACGGGGGTTCTTCATATGCTGTCAATTATTCAGTTTTACTGTCAAGAATTATAGCTGAGAGATTATATCTTCTGTAACAATGGGGCTCATATATCCTTACTTTATTATAGTTTACTTCTTCAACAGTTATGGCGTCCTCGTTGAAAGCAGCAAGAAGTCCGTCGTCCGACATTCTTAGTATTGCTCCGGTATCAAGTTCATCAAGGTGACCCGACCTGTACATATCTATATTATACTTCGCAATAAGAGCTTCGGGACGTGAGAAGCAAAGAACTGCAAACAAAAGTGTAAAAATAACAGCAAGATGTTTCGAGAACTTCATATCATAACGGAACTGCTTTATAATCACAAGCACGAATATCAGTGCAAGTAGTACCATAAACCAGCTGGTATACACCCTAAGCTCGGTAAGTCCATAATTGTCGATATACATTATCATTTTGCTCATAGCTGTGGCGATAAGGATAAGAGTGAAAATGCTTAATATTACACTGTAAAGCTTGAGCGCAAATGGTTTTTCCTTGCCTGCTTTCTTTGAAAAGAGACTTATGAAGCAGAGAACCAGAAGGTTTATTACTGCAACTGCAAAGAGCTCGAAGAAACCCTTTCTTGCGTAATCTGCATATGTAAAACCATTTGGAAGATCACCGCTGAAAGCAGATAGAAAGTAACTTGCCTGTGAGAAGAAAAACATCACATAAAGAATACATAGAGGAGTTACAGCTGTATACATTATAAGATTACTGATAAAACGCATATTGAAAAGGTTTTTTAAACAATTCTGCTCATCAAGAGGCTTTATTTTATCACGATGAGTATTAGCGTAAAGCATTCCGAAAAGGTACATTGAACAGGGGATAGCTAAACAAAGCTGAAAAATGATTTCCCATATCTCATCACTGAATATTCTGTAAAGTATATTTGTAAGCATTTCCTCAAGCCCATCATCTGCAGACATAAGGAGCGAAGCCACTACTGCTGTAACAGGTATAGTAATAAGCAGTCCTATTATTATGTACTTTACATTCGATCCTGCTTTCGACTTAGATAGACGATCCTGTGTTATCGCCGCTTGCTTACCGAAATGTGAGAAAGGATACTCGAATAATGCTTTGCACACTGCAAATGGCAAATAGCGCTCAATATCCTTATTTCCAGCAGAAGTAGAGTACACAAGATAAGCTCCTGCACCGAAAATAAATACTGCGTCAAGGTTCTTTATAAAGTTGTTTGCTGTTATTGAGAAAACAAAGCTGAAAACATACAGAACAATTGCATTTATCTTATTAAAAGCCGAGAAGTTGCACCCCTTTTTCTTCATGTATATTATTGCTGCGGTAATAATAGATATAAATACTCCGGTAGTAATGAAGCCCATAACATAGCAAATGACATATCTCACAAAAGCAAATGCAGATATTATCGCAAACACTGAAAGAGCTACCTCTGACTTTGAGTATTCTGGCTTTTCTTTCACCTTTGCCACAGGCCGCGGTACATAAGGAGTTTGAACTCCATTATAAATATTGTTATTCATTTTCGTTTACTCCTTTTTATATTTTCAAAAGTTATTATAAACGGAAAAGACACTTTCCGTTATGTTTTTCACGCCCAATGGTGAAGTTTTATCAGATAGTTTCCTTTTTTAAGTGCCGTTATCTTAATAGTCGTCTTTTTATTTGTATACTTATATATCAGCATTTCCTCGTTTCTGAAGCTTTCATCAAGTTCTAGCGAGGCATTGACATTTTCTGTGATAAATCGTTCATAACTATCTGTTTCAAGCTCAAGTTTTTCATCCCCAAAAACAAGATTACTATCTTTTATATACCGTTTCAATTTAATATTATCATTGACAGTTATATCAAATATTTCTTCCATGCGCGAAGTTTTCTCAGCATCAAAGTGCGAAATATGACAGTTTAAGTATTCATAAACTGCTCCTATTATGAAAGGAAGACAAAGCAGAATCAAAAGCTCTAAAATAGCATTTCTTAACTCTTTTTTAGTTTTATATCCATTTCAGCACCGCCTTTGATTAGCTTATTACTTATTATAAATATATATAGTAAGTATTATATTAATTACTGTTCGTTGGGGAGCATTTCTGCCCCCTGTATATTATACCCCTGTATCATGATTTACTTCCCAAGTGCATTTGTTTACTCTCTCTGATATTCTAATATATCTCCGGGTTGACAATCCAGCTCGTCACATATCTTCTCAAGGGTCGAAAAGCGAACTGCCTTTGCCTTGCCTGTTTTCAGTATCGAAAGATTAGCGGTAGTAATGCCCACCTTTTCAGCAAGATCCTGCGAGGACATCTTCCGCTTTGCCATCATAACATCAAGATTTACTATTATTGGCATGGAAAACACCTCCGTTATATTGTAAAGTCGTTTTCCGACTTTATTTCTACTGCCTTTTCAAAGACATTTTTAAGTACGCGCATTATAAGACCGAACATGAGCGCACACATTCCAAAAAATATAAATATTGAACTCCAAAGTCCGAAAAGCATCATTATAACGCCTACTCCCATACATATCCAAGATATCCGACGCAAGCAATTCGTATTATTTTGTATAAATACCTCGTCTCTGCTGATATTTCTAAGAAGTATATGCAGATTCCACAGTGCCGCAAGCGCAAGTACATCGCATAAATATAATGTAACACACATTGGAATAAACATGGTACTCCTATCAAAAATACTGTTTGCCTCCACAGTCATTTCAAACTGATACCATTCCGAAATGGCAGGTATAAAAATCGCTACTATTACAGCAGCCATAGCCGCCGCAAGTGTAAGAATACGCGAAAGAATAAGTGATTTATCCTTGTTCCACATAATTAAATGCTCCTTTGTCTTTGTAGTTTTTTCAGCGCCAGAAGTCATAACCGAGATTTTCTATATATGAAGGAGTATCCGTATTCTTTCCTTTGGTATCCTCTGCTCTCAGAAATAACGGCTGTTCCATGAAGCCCTCGGTGTTTATCTCCGCCAGATAATCACTGTTCTCATTAGCTGTCAGCAGGTATATCCTTGTATTTCTGTCCTCTGTGCCATCCTGAACGATATATCCGAGACATTCGCCAACGTCTTTCCCTTTAAGTTTACCCTTCAGAGTTCCGTAAGGAATATACTTTTTTCCGTTATATTCTATAACGATGTATGAATCGTCCTTATCTGTAGGAGAAACGAAGGTCTGTGTGTTGAATTTTTCAGGCTCATCAGGCAATTCATAGTTTATACTGCTTCCGCAACCGTGCATTATAAATATTGCCAAAGCGGAAACAGCTGCGCACAATAACCGCTTCATCCGATCATCTCCTTGAACTTCCTTTTCTTTACTGTGACTATAGTATAACACATTAAATATCATTTGTCAATAGAAAATTATCGTTTTTCAATAATTATTTTCTGTTTTTCAAAAGATTGCGATTTTTCAAGAAAAATGTTAGAATAATATGTCTGAAATCAAAGCTTTATTTCGATTATATCATTGAATGCATTCAATAAAGGAGGAGTTCCCGATGACAGAGAACAAACTTCGTCTGCTTATGGCAGAGTCAATACAAAAGTGTCACAAAGCGATATTCGATAATTACTGTAATTATGTTTATGCCATCGTTATTAATATCCTCAGAAGCTGCGGCTCAAAGAAGGATATTGAGGACTGTGTAAGTGAGATATTTATGAAGATATACAAAATGCTTGATAATAATACTTTCTTTTCAGGAGATATCAAGGGCTTTATTGCCGCAGTTTCACGAAATACAGCAATAGACGCTTTCCGCAGGTTAAATAAAAAGAACTTCCGAAGCGTTTATATCGACGATGAAAAAGAAAAGGAGCTAATAGCCAACGAAAAGCTAGTAGAAAATACAGAATGAAAGGAACAGTGTCGTATAATCCTCAAAAAGATAATGGAGCTAGGAGAACCAGATTCAACCATCATAATACAGCAGTCCTACTACAATCGGACAGCAAAAGAGATATCAAAAAGCATTTCAATGACAGCTGCAGCTGTTCAAAAACGCAGCAGCCGTGCGAAACAAAAGCTGAAAATACTGCTTACAGAAGCAGGTATCGGCAGGGAGGGATTGATATAAATAAAAACAATCTTTTCAATGAGTTGGACAGCATGGATATCGAAAACATACTGTGATGTTCTGTGATAACATATCTCTGAAAGAATACAGCTACTCCGATAATAGCACTAATTACAACGGAGAATTTGTCTGCGATTCTCTACTCGAATATGTTAAGGAAATAAATGTCGAAAGTATTGAAAAAGGTTATGAATCCTACTGTGACGGAGAAAAGAATTATTACTGGACAAATCCAATCAATAATCCCAATGATTCCTGCTACTCTCACTGGAATAAGTATACTATCCCTCATGAAGGCGATGCCGAAAAATACGACGGATTTGATAAATTCAGATTGAACAAATACAAATCGCCAAACTGGAACGCTTTCAAATTCAGACCCATGTTCATACATGAAGGTCAGAGTTTTGTACATACGTATATGTATGAATTCAGCACATGGAACATCACAGGAGAAATTAATCTCTCGGGAAGAGATTGCTGTATTGTTGAAGATAAAATTGATTTCGTAAATGATGAAATGTGCATATATCCCGAAGATTATTATGGAAGCTACAAGTTCTTCATCGACAAGGAAACAGGAATACCCATAGGCAGAGAGTTTTACGACAAAGACGGCAAGACCGTACAATGCTCGATTTACTATGATATCCGTCTCAATAACGAGACCGAACCTGTACCTGACGTCGATATAAGCGGCTATAACTTTACCTTCAAATAATAGAAAAACATTCTTAAAGGTATATGTTGTACTCATAGAAATCTTTTATTACTATTATTGAGGGAGACCTTTTTAAAAGTTCGCCCTCAATTTCCTTACTAACATTTCCAGCATAAATTTTACAATATAGAACGCCCCACATAAAAACAACGCCTTCACTGTGATGAACCGAACCATAAAAAACGTACAATGACAAAAAAGACCTCCTATGGTATAATAGAAACCATAGGAGGTTTTGTTATGGCAAGAAGTTACAGACATATACAGGAGTATGAAAGAGAGATACTTGAACTGAAAGAAAGAGGCATGACGCAAAAGGAAATAGCGCAGCATTTAGGATTTACAAAAGAACAAGTAAAAGAATTTTTTCATCGTCAGCATAAGAAAGAGCGAAAGATAGCAGCAGGTATCGCCTTAAAAAAGAAAGGACGTCCGCCAAAAGATGATAAATATACCGAGACGGATAAAGTCAACGAGCTGAAATACATCATCGCACGTAAGGACGCGAAGATCAAAGCTCTCGAAATGGAAAACGAGCTTATGCGGGATTTTCTCTCGCTTACAGAAAGGAAGTGAGACCGGAGGTCAAGTATCGTGTTATCTATCGTCACAAAGCCAAGTACAGTATCAGCGAGATGTGCAGATTTTTTGAAGTATCTCGCAGCGGCTATTATGGATTTGTAAAGCGTATGGAAAAGCCAGCAAAGGATCTGGAACTATCCGAGCTTATCATGGAATGTCAGGCTGAAACTAAACGAACATACGGCTAT
>JAFZYX010000159.1 GCA_017616055.1 Ruminococcus sp. | reverse complement strand
TCGTAAACACTATCACCGAGAAAAGCAAGCGTCAGAGGACTGTATGAATATGCTTCACGCTCAGTTAATTTTTCCATACACATATCAGTTTACAAAGTCGAATTCGAAGCCCTCAAGACTTACAGTGTCGCCTTCCTGAATTCCCATTTCCTCAAGCTTAGCAATAATACCGCTGTTGATAAGCACACGCTGGAAATATTGAAGTGATGAGTAATCATCAGGATCAACGGTACGCATGATAGGCTGTATCCACGGTGCATCAACAAAGTAAACACCATCCTCAACAGTGACTTCAAACTTCTTGTCAACTCCGAGCATTTCGTCAAGCTCAGCCTGTGGTATAGGCTCTGCCTCAAACTCACGTATTGGAGGAAGAGTATCAAGCACCTCTGAAACCTTATTGATAAGTTCAGCAGTCCCCTGCGTAGTAGCAGCTGATATGCAGAAAAATGGAATTCCCTTATCCTCTATGTACTTTCTGAACTTTTCTATCTGTTCCTCGCTGGCCATATCTGTCTTATTTGCCGCAACTATCTGCGGACGTTCTGCAAGATCCTCATTAAACTTAGCAAGCTCAGCATTTATAACCTCAAAGTCCTCACAGGGATCACGTCCTTCAACGCCAGAAACGTCGACAACATGAACAATAAGGCGACATCTCTCAACGTGTCTGAGAAACTCGTGACCGAGTCCGACACCATCACCTGCACCTTCGATAAGGCCAGGAATATCAGCCATTACAAATGATTTTTCATCGTCAACCCTTACTACACCAAGCACAGGAGTAAGAGTAGTAAAATGATAATTAGCTATTTTGGGCTTAGCAGCACTGACAACGGAAATAAGTGTAGACTTTCCAACATTCGGATATCCTACAAGTCCGACATCCGCAAGTAATTTGAGCTCAAGAGTTACCTCAAATTCCTCTCCTGGATAACCCGGCTTTGCAAATTTCGGAATCTGACGAGTAGAAGTAGCAAAATGAACATTTCCTTTACCACCCTGACCGCCCTTAGCCAGTACTTTCGGCTCATCCGAGGACATATCAGCCATTATTCTTCCGCTTTTTGCATCACGAATGACCGTACCTCTCGGAACTTTTATAATCAGCGGTGGAGCACTCTTTCCAGTACAGTTTCTGCTGCTTCCGTTTTCTCCGCGCTCTGCCACGTACTTTCTTTTATATCTAAAATCAATAAGAGTCGAGAAATTATCATCGACCTGAAAAACCACATCTCCGCCGCGTCCGCCGTCGCCACCGTCGGGACCGCCTGCCGCTACATACTTTTCTCGGTGAAAGGACACCGCTCCGTCGCCGCCGTCGCCAGCTTTGATCTTTATTTTCGCCTGATCAACGAACATTTCCAACCTCCGTTTCTAAAGAAAAATCCCAAGCAAATGCTCGGGATTTATTTACACGTTATGGCTGTTACTGCTCAATCTCGTAAACAGAAACCTTCTTACGATCACGACCGTAACGCTCAAACTTAACCTTACCGCTAACTGTTGCGAATAATGTATCATCTGAACCTATACCAACACCGTTACCGGGATGGATATGTGTACCTCTCTGACGAACGATGATGTTGCCTGCCTTAACGAACTGACCGTCTGCTCTCTTGACGCCAAGTCTCTTAGCCTCAGAATCACGTCCGTTCTTTGTAGAACCAACACCCTTCTTATGAGCGAAGAACTGAATGCTAACTTTAATCATTATTTACACCTCCGAAAATGAGATTTTGATTGTTTCCGGATACTCATCACGTATCATATCAAGCTGCTGCACAAGCATACCTACAACTGCTTCAACTCTTTCATCAGCATCATCAGCAATACAAAGCATAACATTATTCTCTGCACTTACCTTTGCACTGATAAAAAAACCATCAGTTATGATATTCGCTGCAAGCATACACGCTGATGTAACAGCAGCACAGACAATATCATGTCCGCTTTCTGCATATCCTGCGTGACCTGTTACGCGAAATCCTCGGAATTGATTTTTTGACTTGTAAATCTCAGCTCGGATCATGCCTTGATAGCTTCGATCTTAACCTGAGTATAAGGCTGTCTGTGACCCTGCTTCTTCTTCTCGCCCTTCTTAGGCTTGTAAGTGAAAACAGTAATCTTCTTAGCCTTGCCGTTCTTAAGAACCTTTGCGCTTACTGCTGCACCGTCAACATAAGGTGTTCCGATCTTAAGACCATCGTCTGCTCCGAGAGCAACGACCTTATCAAAAGTAACTGTCTCATCAGCCTCTGCTGCGAGCTTCTCAATGAAGATGATATCTCCCTCGTTTACCTGGTACTGCTTTCCGCCGGTTTCGATAACTGCGTACATATTGTGGCACCTGCCTTTTCAATAAACTCGCTGTTACAGGCGTGTGAACGCACAACTTTAAAGCCTGTTTACAAGCGGCAATAATATTTTATCACAAACATCTGCCTTTGTCAAGCATTTTTTGCAATATTTCAAAAAAACTTCCCCTGC
>JAFZYX010000158.1 GCA_017616055.1 Ruminococcus sp. | reverse complement strand
TATATCTTCCGTATGAACGAGTTGAAAAGGCTTGTGCGTGAAATGACGCTTGATATCCCGATTATCGAGGAGGAATACGATCCAGTTCCGTTTTATGAGCTCGCCAAGGGGCTTGAAAACCTTCCTGAGAGAGGAGAACGCTGTCAAAAGTGCATAGCGTATCGTCTAAGAAAGGCTGGCTTGAAGGCCAAGGAGCTCGGATGTGATATGTTCACTACTACTTTGACAATCAGTCCGCATAAGGACTGCACTTTTATCAATGAGTGCGGAAGGCAGATACAGGGCGAATGCGGAGTATCATATCTTTTCTCTGATTTCAAGAAGCATGATGGTTATAAGCATTCAATAGAGCTGTCAAAGCAGTATAATCTGTATCGTCAGAACTATTGTGGCTGTATATATAGTAAAAAAAGTGATTAATACAGAGGGCGGATATTATCCGCCCGTAATTATGCATCCAAATAGGTGATACTATATGAAGATAAAGTTTATGGGCAAATACAATAACGATCCGAAGTCACTGCCAAAGGGTGAAATGATATCGGGGGCTCACAGGATAAAGAAGATAGACAATCTTGCAGTGTTAACCATAGTGATGACTTTATTTTCTTGCATTTTAGGGTATTTGTTCCTGATACTTCTGGTAAATATCTTCGGACGAGAGCTTTTAAGTGGTGCGGGAGTTGCTGCAGTGCTATTGGCATTCCTGTTTTTGATACCACACGAATATATACACGCTGTATGCTTCAGGGAAGAAGCGTATATATATGTCGGAGACGGATTGCTTTTCGCTATGTCTCCAGAGCATATGAGTAAAAAACGATATCTTTTCATGGTAATGCTACCTTTTTTAGTGCTGGGAGCTCTTCCTCTCAGCATAGGATTGACTTTACACTGTTCTCCGCCTGCTATTTTCGGAGCATTGAGTATTATCACTTGTATGGGCGACATATATTTTGCAATAAATGCGCTTGTGCAGGTTCCAGAAAAGGGTAAGATATACCTTTATGAAATGGTTAATTATTGGTATGAGGATTGAAATCAATAGAAAATAAATGGGAGAAAAAGAATGGGCAAGGAATTAAAGACCAACGCAATGCGTTTTCTTGACAAGAGTAAGATAGAATATACAGTTCAGACTTATGAATGTGATGAGTTCATCGACGGTATACATACTGCCGAAAAGCTTGGGCAGCCTTTTGAGGAGACTTTCAAGACACTTGTTGCAAAGGGAAAGAGCGGCAGTTACTACTGTTTTCTGCTTCCTGTGGCTTTGGAGTTGGATCTGAAAAAGGCTGCAAAAAGCGTGAACGAAAAGTCGGTGGAGCTTCTGCATGTAAAGGATATTACAGCTGTTACGGGTTATGTCCGTGGCGGATGTACGCCAATAGGAATGAAGAAGCAGTTCATGACTGTTATTCACAACAGCGCTGAGAACATGCCTTTGTTCTATATAAGCGGCGGAAGGATAGGTGTGCAGATACATCTTTCTCCGCAGGTTCTTGTTAAAGCAATACGTGGGAAATTTGAGGATCTGGTGCTTACACAAACAGAAAACTAACGCGTGATACAATAGAAAAAAACAGCGATTAGCACTCTCACACAGAGAGTGCTAATTTTCATTATATTGTCACAAAACCTTGATATTCCTTTCAAAAATACGCTGTAATATATAGACAATGAAACGAAAGGAAGCGATACCAATGGAAAGTGCATATTATGAGGAAAACTGCATAGGATAAATATGAAATATATCAATTGGAGGTATGAATTATGTATGGACTTACACCTTTCGGCGGCGCAGGATTTGGTCTGTGGGACGCATTCAACGATTTTGATAAAAGCTTTTTTGGCAAAAACATGCCGATGAACAACTGCAAGACAGATATCCGCGATGAAGGCGACAAATATGTTCTCGAATCTGAGCTCCCGGGCTTTGAAAAAGAGGACATAAAACTTGATCTCAGCGGAACACAACTCACAATTGCGGCTGAGCATAGCACAAATAACGACGAAAAGGATGACAAGGGCAATTATATTCGCCGTGAGAGAACTTTTGGATCATATAAGAGAAGTTTCGATATCGGCGATATTAATACGGATGCTATTAGCGCGGAGTACAAGAACGGTATCCTTATCATTGACCTCCCGAAGAAAGCGCCCGAAGCTCCCGTAGCCAAGCGTCTTGAAATAAAATAAGCATTCCCTCTCCCCGTCTTCTTCATATTGAAGGCGGGGATTTTTTTGTATGTAAGGTAACATTAACCGTTTTCTAGATTCCTGGAATTTCGTGAAAGGGGGGGGATTTAGTTTTTAGAACATACACCGAAAATTGCCTGTTTATAATCAATTACTGAGTGCTGCGAAACCTTTATGCAGGATTAACATTAAGAACTGTCAAAATCCGTCGGAATATACAAATCGCTTTCCTGTTAAAAATTAATTCTTCACTTTTTTGACTGAATATGCTATAATACTATTATGAATATCTATATGCTGAGCATGGGGGTGACTGTAAAACTTGAAAAGGCTCTATATCAGTGATCTTGATGGAACTCTTCTTAGCCCGAAGCCCGAAATAACATCTCATACAGCAGAGATAATGAACTCCCTTGCCCGAAAAGGAATGAACTTCACATTTGCAACTGCGAGGTCGATATACTCAGCAGTACCGATAACTTCGGCGTTGGATATAAACGTACCGTGTATACTTATGAACGGCGTAAGCATTTATGATATAAAGAATGAAAGCTATGTTAAGAATGAGTTCATCGATCCTTCGGCATCTCTGAAGTTGCTTGATGCATACGAGCGCCATGGCGTTGAATGCTTTATGTACCGTATAGACAAGGGTGCTCTTACATGTTATTATTCCAAGCTTACTAGCAGAGTGATGCAGAGCTTTGCGGAGGTCAGAAAGAACGAGTACAAAAAGCCATTTGTTCAGTGCAGGCTTGAAGATTATGCCGATGAGTACACCGTTTACTTCACCACGAGGGGCAGATACGAGGAACTTTATCCTGTAAAGCTTGAAGCTGAAAAGATATCTGGAGTAGATATTGCCTTTTATCTTGACGTATATGACGATTCATGGTATCTTGAGATATTTTCACATAAAGCCTCAAAGTCTAACGGATTGCGTTTTCTTCGCGAAAAGTACGGATTCGATGAAATAGTTGCATTTGGCGACAACCTCAATGATTTGCCTATGTTTGATGAAGCAGACGTGAAGATAGCAGTCGGAAACGCAAGGAATGAGGTAAAGTCAGCTGCTGATTTTATAATCGGTAACAACTCCGAGGACGGAGTTGCGGAATATCTTATGTCCTCATTTAGTTGAAAACAGCTCCTGTTCCATTGGGCGGAACTGCAATATACAAGGTAATCTTTAACACGAAAGGAAATACATAATATGAAGAAATTAATGCTGGGAAACGAAGCCTTTGCAAGAGGCTTATATGAAGCTGGCTGCCGCGTAGTATCGAGCTACCCGGGTACTCCATCAACGGAGATAACGGAGGAGGTTGCAAAGTATGACGAGGTATATGCAGAATGGGCTCCCAATGAAAAGGTAGCAATGGAAACAGCTCTTGGAGCGTCAATCGCGGGCGCAAGAAGCTTTTGTGGAATGAAACATGTTGGTCTCAACGTAGCTGCAGACCCATTATATACAGCAGGATATACCGGCGTTAATGCAGGTATGGTCATTGCAGTTGCAGATGACCAGGGCATGCATTCCTCTCAGAACGAGCAGGATAGCCGTCATCATGCTATTGCATCAAAGGTACCTATGCTTGAGCCTTCCGACTCAACAGAGTGCAAGGAGTTTGTCAAGCTTGCTTTTGAACTTTCGGAGAAATTCGATGCACCGTTCATAGTAAGAATGTCTACAAGAGTTGCTCACTCACAGAGTATTGTTGAGTTAGAAGACAGAAACGACCTTCCTCTCAAGGAATACGAAAAGACGCCAAGTAAGTTTGTAATGATGCCTGCATATGCAAAGGGAAGACATGTATTCGTCGAGGAACGAACAAAGAAACTTATTGAGTATGCAGAGACGTCTCCACTCAACCGTACCGAGATATCTGACAAGGCTGAGTTTGGTGTTATCACAAACGGAGCTGCATATCAGTATGTAAAGGAAGCACTTGGTGACAAGGCTTCCGTACTCAAACTAGGCATGGTAAATCCTCTTCCTGTAAGACTAATACAGGAGTTCGCAAAAAAATACGAGCAGATATACGTTATCGAGGAACTTGACGGCATAATCGAGGAGCATTGCCGCAACATAGGTGTAAATAACATTAAGGGCAAGGAAATATTCGGTTACATAGGTGAGCTTCCACAGTCCGTTATTGCAGAGAAGCTTCTTGGAGAGAAGAAAGACTTCACAGCTCTCGATGACGAGATACCTGTACGTCCTCCTGTTATGTGTGCAGGATGTCCTCACAGGGGACTCTTCTACTGCCTCAAAAAGCTTGGAGTAACTGTATCTGGTGATATCGGCTGCTACACTCTTGGAGCAGCAGCTCCTCTCAATGCAATAGATACTACTATCTGCATGGGTGCTTCTATTTCAGGACTTCACGGCTTCAACAAGGCAAGGGGGGCAGAGTCAGAACACAAGACAGTTGCAGTTATCGGTGATTCTACTTTCATGCACAGTGGAATGACAGGACTTGTGAATATCGCTTATAATAATTCAAATTCAACAGTTATCATACTTGATAATTCTATTACAGGTATGACAGGTCATCAGCAGAATCCTACAACAGGAAAGAACCTCAAGGGCGATCCGGCTGCGGCAGTAAACCTTGAGGAACTCTGTAAAGCTATCGGTATTAAGCGTGTTCGCGTTACTGATCCGTACAAGCTTGCCGAAACTGAGGCTGCTATCAAGGAAGAGCTTGAAGCAGAAGAGGCTTCTGTTATTATCTCACGCCGCCCATGCGCTCTGCTCAAGTATGTCAAGCATAATCCACCTGTAAAGGTAAATGCTGAGAAATGCGTAGGCTGTAAAATGTGCATGAAGCTAGGATGTCCTGCTATTTCAATGCGCGATGGCAAGGCAGTAGTTGACCATACTCTCTGTGTCGGTTGCGGTATCTGTCAGGAACAGTGTAAAGTTGGCGCTATACAATAATAAGATATTAATGATCCAGTAAGGAATGCCGGTCTTGGCGTTCCGAAATTAAAAAGTATGGGGAAATGTCCTAGACATCCCTAAAAGGAAGAAAAATGTTACAGATGAATATATATGAGGAGTTTGCCCACTGGCTGGACGATATCCTCGAAAATAACGATATGCCTGCTGAAACAAAGGCATTCTGCTTCAATCTATATGAAGAGTCTGAAGAGGATCATATATATGGTGTGCAGATTGTTGCAACCTGTGAGTTCGACCCGGAAGATAAGGACGGAGAATGGGCTTGCGAAGAGGTTTGGAGTTGTGAGGAGAATATCTTCACTGTTGATACCTCTGACGAGGATGACACAGGTCGCGATCACGCTCAGGCACTCATAAAGGAAATGGTTGAGGAATATATCGGGAATGGCAGATATAAGGATGTTTTGAATGTTGTAAAAGGAACTGCCATTGGATTTGTCGATGGGGACCTTGAAATCATAAAGTAAACATCAGGGAGAGTAGAGAGATGGACGATTTAATGACAGGAATTGGTCAATCTAGCGGGACCAATGAAATGAATGATATCAATGAGATAGCAAGGCAGGCGGAAGCAGCTATGCAGTCTCATAATAACAATACTATTCAAGGTCAGCAGTCTACGGGCTATAATGCTTCTCAGAACGTTTACGGTCAGCAGCCTACGGGCTATAATGCTTCACAGAATGTTTACGGCCAGCAGCCTATGGGTTATAATGCTTCGCAGAACGGCTACGGCCAGCAGCCCACAGGTTTCAATAATCCTCAGAATAGTTATGGGCAGAGATCTGTAGATTATAGCAACACTCCACAGTATAGTCCAACTCCAGATTTTGGAGCATCATACAGCGAATTTGAAAACTCTGACACTGAGTTTATGACCATAGTCAAGGGTGCAATAGGTGCTATTATCGGTGCAATACCAGGCTTTTTCTTCATTATGGGACTTGCAAGATTCGGAATTATTGCATCCATATGTGGTACAATTCTTGCTGCAGGAACTTTCTTTGGATACTATATCGCTACACGCAAGAGTAGCTTCGATCTGAAACGAGGTGGAATTGTTTGTATAGCAGTTATGGTCATAGCAATATTTTTCGCTGTACGTTCATCGTGGACATTTGCATTAAGAGATACGCTTAAGACTGTTAAGAGCCTTACGTACTCGTATATGTCCGATAGTGATGAGTACACAGACGAGGATATAGATAATATTGACACTGGATATGAGTTCCTGTTTGGGCATAACGAGCCAACCTATTCCAATTGTTCATCGAATTTCAGCAGGATAATTACTATCCTCGGCTTGAGAGGTAAGTTTATTGGCTCTCTTGTTGAAAATTACTTATTCTGCGCTCTAGGAGCATTCTGGCTGTTCTCTAAGTTCGGAAAGAAAAGCTTTTAAAGAATATAAACATTAAGGAGTAATACATAATGGAAACTAAATCTATAATGATAGTCGGAGTCGGCGGACAGGGTTCGCTCCTTGCTTCAAGACTTCTCGGAAACGTACTTCTGGCACAAGGCTATGATGTAAAGGTCAGCGAAGTACACGGAATGTCTCAGAGAGGCGGTTCTGTTGTAACATATGTAAAGTACGGCGATAAGGTATATTCGCCTGTTATAGAAAAGGGTGAGGCTGATGCCGTAATTTCCTTTGAGCTTCTGGAGGCAGCAAGATGTCTCCCTTACCTCAAAAAGGGCGGTAAGCTAATAACCTCTACACAGCAGATTGATCCAATGCCAGTTATTACAGGCGCTGCGAAGTATCCAGAGAATCTTGTTGAGAAGCTCAAAGCAGCAGGAGCTGAGATAGTTGCAGTTGATGCTCTTTCACTTGCTGAGCAGGCAGGTACTGCAAAGGCTTCAAACGTGGTTCTTATGGGTGTGCTCGCTTCACGTATGGACTATCCTGACGAACTTTGGCAAAAAGCTCTTGAGCAGTGCGTGCCGTCGAAGTTTCTTGATCTCAACAAGAAGGCTTTTGAACTAGGCAAAAACGCTCAGTAAGTTACTAGTAATTAAGAATACGGACGTGTTCCGTATGTACGTAAAACAATAATATTTCCAAAATAAAAAGAACATAATTAACTTCGCATAAAATCCAAATAATAAGGAGTAGAAGTCCAATGGAAAAATATTGGAACAAAGAGATCGAATGTATGTCACGGGAGGATATGAAAAAGCTCCAGGATGAGCGCCTCGTGGCACAGGTAAAGCATGTTTATGAAAACGTGAAGTACTACCGTGATCTTATGGACAAAAAGGGCGTTAAGCCCGACGACATCAAGGGAACAGATGACCTTCACAAGCTTCCGTTCCTCAGCAAAGCTGATCTTCGTGAGGCATATCCCTACGGACTCCTTGCAAAGCCGCTCAGCGAATGCGTAAGGATACACTCTACCAGCGGTACAACAGGCAAGAGAGTGGTTGCTTTCTACACGCAGAATGATGTGGATATGTGGGACGATTGTTGCGCAAGAGCCATCACTGCGGCAGGCGGTACAAACGAGGACGTGGTTCAGGTTGCATATGGCTATGGACTTTTCACGGGTGGTATGGGACTTCATGGCGGTTCACACAAGGTCGGCTCTCTAACTTTGCCAATGAGTTCTGGAAATACCGAAAGGCAGATACAGTTTATGCAGGATCTCGGAGCTACAATTCTCTGCTGTACACCTTCATATGCGGCTTATATAGGCGAAACTATTGCCGAAATGGGAATAAAGCCTGATGACCTAAAGCTCAAAGCTGGTATCTTCGGAGCAGAGCCATGGACTGAGGAAATGCGCCGTTCTATCGAGAAGTCACTGGGTA
>JAFZYX010000157.1 GCA_017616055.1 Ruminococcus sp. | reverse complement strand
GCTACGACCATAAGAGGTTCAAGAACAACTTTCTTATAACCACCTTCTTTAACCTTTGCAATAACATCATCGAGTGAAGGCTCAGCTTCAACTGTACCAACATAATAGTTATTAAAACCATCATTAGTAAGAAGATCCTGCGTTTTCTGATATACGGCATTTGAAGCTGCTTCTGTACCATGTCCCATGAAACATATAGCAGTCTCTCCGTCATCATACTCCTTTGTCCAGTCAGTTATAGCTGTTTCAACTCTCTTGAAGTCATCATCGCTAGTGAGAAGAGGTTCACCGATAACTACCTTTTCAAATGCATCCGAATAATTTGCAACCTTACTTGTTATTTCTTCGTATTCGATGCCGTTCATAAGATGAGTGGGTTGTACGACAAGATTTTTAACGTTGTTGTCGACAGCCCTCTTAAGTGCTGCATCGATATCATCTATAAGAATACCGTCACGCTTATTTACGTGGTCAATAACGATATTGGCTGTAAAACCTCTACGTACTGAATAATCAGGAAAAGCTTTCTCTACAGCATCCTCGATAGCGCCTATTGTAAGTCTGCGGCTGTCATTGAAGCTTGTACCAAAACTTACAACAAGTATTTCGTTATCACCAATTTCATCTTGATTTCTGACATTATCGAGGGAAGCGTCACCTGTATCATAGTTTTCCTCGTCCTCTTCTTCCGCCTCTGTGGTTTCAGCTTCAGTAGTGATTTCCTCAGTGGTTGTTATTTCAGCAGTGGTTGTAGACTCGGTAGCCTTTTCTGAATTGCTATTAGTTGCATTGCTTCCGCATGAATAAACACATGCTGTAAGTGAAAGAGCTGAAACAGCTGCAACAATTCTTTTCATATTCATTTTCTTTCCTCCTAATTATAATGAAGGCATAATGTCGTGCATAAAAAACGCCCTTCGCAAAGCTTGCGAAAGGCATGACAAAATAGCCCACAAAGGGCTACAGTACGATCAATGCCTCGTGACCTGAGCTTTCGCTCTGTACCAATAAACGGCAGGTTTCCTGACTTACAGATAACAACGCAGTATTCCGCCTTCCCGATTTCTCAGTGGCTGCAATAAATGCTCGGATACTGCTCTCTGCTTACAGTGACGAGATCGCGTAGGAATTTCACCTGCTTCCCTTTTAACTCCTCTATACATATGCATTAGAAGCACCGTTTATCTTATTTAATTATAATATTCATGAATACAATGATTATTATAGCACAGTTTCCCTAAATTTCAAATAGTTTGGCGTAAAATCGGTAAAAACAACAAATTAGCGTTAGAAAATGAGGACAAATATGTATATTTAAAGTTTAAAATACTAAAAACAAATCATATCTTATTTTATTTGCGGCAAAAAATCAATTTGTAACCGCTTTTAACTTGACATTCTCAATTAAAATGTGTAAAATGTATTTGTATGCAGAAAAATATGTCTGCGAATAATCATTAATTACGGAGGTTAATATGGATCCTAATCAAAACAGACCGCAGGGCAGACGTAAAAACGTCACATCAGGCGGCAACGGAGCACATAGAAGAGGCGACGGTCTCGGCACAGGTCCTGTCGGCTCAGGAAGTTATTCAGGCGGTCCTACAGGCGGCAGCAGTGGCGGTGGAGCTAAGAGAGCAGCTGCAGGTGGTGGCGGACTTATCACACTTCTTATCATAGGCTTCTTTATCTTTAAGCTTATGAGTGGCGGTTTGAGCGGAGGAGGCGGCGGAGACGTCGGTGGAAACGGTGGCGGAAGTCTCAGTGATCTTTTGGGCTCATTTACAGGTGGTTCGGCCCCTGCAGGATTTGATTTCAGCCCGGCAGATACAGCAGTCGGAAGCGAAACAAGCGACAGTACGGTAGATACCTCAGTTGCAACAGGCTCACGCGAAAAACGTACAGTTATCAAGGGGAACGGCGAAGACGTTGTTACTCTCATGATTTATATGTGTGGTACTGACCTTGAGTCTAAATACGGCATGGCTTCATCCGATATGCAAGAAATGGCAAGTGCTAAATTCGGTGATAATGTAAATGTTGTTATTTTCACGGGAGGCTGCTCGCAATGGAAGATAAGTGACATAAGCACAAAGAAAAATCAAATCTATCAGATCAAAGACGGAAAACTCGCAAGACTGTTAGAAGATGCCGGAAATAAGCCAATGACTGATCCGAGCAATCTCGCTTCATTCATACAGTTCTGCTCAAAGAACTTCCCTGCTAACAGAAACGAACTCATTCTTTGGGATCACGGCGGCGGATCAGTAACTGGTTATGGATATGATGAAAAGAATAAAAACAGTGGCTCTATGTCTCTTGCAGGAGTTAACGAGGCCCTTAAGGCTGGCGGTGTTAAATTCGATTTCATTGGCTTTGATGCTTGTCTTATGGCAACTGCCGAAACTGCTCTAATGCTCAACGACCATGCTGACTACTTAATTGCTTCTGAAGAGACAGAACCTGGTATCGGCTGGTATTACACAAACTGGCTTTCAAAACTTGGAAGCAACACTTCAACTCCTACTCTTGACATTGGCAAGAATATCGTTGACGATTTCGTAACAGAGTGTGCAAAAAAGTGCAGAGGTCAAAAGACAACTCTTTCTGTTATCGACCTTGCAGAATTTTCAAATACAGTCCCTAAGAGCCTTTCTGCATTTTCGAAGTCTATCAGTGATAAAATTGCAAAGGACGATTATAAAGACATATCAAACGCAAGATATGCTACACGTGAATTTGCAGAAAGCACTCGGATAGACCAGGTAGATCTCGTAAATCTCGCAGAAAATATTGGAACTGCTGAAGCTAAAGATCTTGCATCAGCACTGAAAAACGCTATTAAATACAACAGAACATCCTCAAATATGACAAACGCTTACGGAGTATCTATCTACTTCCCATATCAGCGTGCTTCATATGTAGATAAGGCTTGCAGCACTTACTCACAAATCGGTATGGACTCTGAGTATTCTAAGTGCATAAAGCAATTCGCAAAGGTTGAGACAGGCGGTCAAATTGCTGCTGGAGGTACTGGCTCTGTTCTGACTTCTCTCTTTGGTGGCGGAGCTTCATCAGGCTCGTCAGGCAACGCTGATATGATAGGTTCACTCCTTACAAGTTTCCTTGGAGGCGGTAGAAGCATCGAAGGGCTTGACAATTCAAATACCGGCTTCATGCAGGACACAGATGTCAGTGATACAGCTGAATATCTTTCAACTCATTACTTTGACACATCTAATCTTATCTGGGAAAACAACAACGGCGTATATACAATGAAGCTTCCAGAATCTCAGTGGGAAATGGTACATAAGCTTGACCTCAATATGTTCTATGACGACGGTTCAGGATATATCGATCTTGGTCTTGACAATGTATACTCATTTGATGAAAATGGTGACCTTGTAGCTGATACTGAAAAGAATTGGCTCTCTATAAATGGCAACGTTGTTGCTTACTACCACACTGATACAATAAAGAGCGGAAATGATGTAATTATCACTGGTTACGTACCTGCGTTCCTAAATGGTGAAAGGGTAAATCTGATAATCCAATTCACAAATGACGATAACGGAGTTATCACAGGTGCTTCAACAGATTACGTCAATGGTGAAACAGATGCTGTCGCAAAAAATCTCACAGAGATCAAAAATGGCGATACTCTCGAATTTATATGTGATTACTATACATATGACATGGAGTATCAGGATAGCTACCTCATTGGTGAAAAAGTAACAGTTACAGATAATATGACCATCAGCAATACAGATGTAGGAACAGGCGAATGCCGTCTCCTATATCGTTTCTCTGATATATACAATCAGAATTACTGGTCTAAACCAATAATTGTTAAATAAATCTTTCATAAGAGCAGCCTTCTCGGCTGCTCTTTTAATATAGTAAAAAAATAAAAATAATATTATAAAAAATATTTACTCTTGACATTATTCAGCGATTGTAGTATAATATTATTACTGTCGAGGTGTGGCTCAGTTTGGTAGAGTACTACGTTCGGGACGTAGGGGCCGCAGGTTCAAATCCTGTCACCTCGACCAAATGGCGGTATATTGTCAATTCGGTATTCCGTTATTTCTCGCCGCTGTGGTGGAATTGGCAGACACAAGGGACTTAAAATCCCTCGGTAGCAATATCGTACCGGTTCAAGTCCGGTCAGCGGCACTACATTCAATTATTCTCGGTTCAATTCTTTTGAGCCGAGTTTTTTTATAGCATACTATTATTTTCTATTTTTAGACGTTTTATCAAAAAAAGATATTGACATTGCTATAATAATATAGTATAATATTACACGGTAATCACTTTATTCATTTAAAGCTTTACAGAGGTTATGACATAAACACTGTAAAGTAAAAGAAAGGTCGCGATATCAATGGACTCAAAAACCGCAACATTTGTGATACTTGCCATTTATGTTATCATCATGGTAGGTATAGGAATCTATATGTCAAGAAAAACCAAATCATCCGAAGACTTCATGCTAGGTGGAAGAAGCGTCGGATCATGGCTCACCGCTTTTTCATATGGAACTACTTACTTTTCAGCTGTTGTTTTCATCGGCTATGCAGGACAGTTCGGTTGGATGTACGGTGCTTCTGCATCATGGATAGGTTTAGGTAACGCTATTATAGGAAGTCTTATCCCGTTTTTTCTTATAGGTAAGAGAACAAGACTTATGACAAATCACCTTGGCGCAAAAACAATGCCAGAATTCTTCGAGAATAGATTTGACTCCAAATCTCTCAAAACAATGTCTGCACTCATCGTTTTCATATTTCTTATCCCTTATACCGCTTCAGTTTACAATGGATTATCCCGTCTTTTCGGAATGGTACTTGACCTCGGTGATAATGGTGCAACTTATATAATTATCGCTATGGCCATTCTTTCCGCTATTTATGTAACTCTCGGAGGCTACAAGGCTACAGCTCTCAACGATTTCTTCCAGGGAATCATCATGCTTATTGGAATTGGAACAGTTGTTGCTCTTACTGTTCAGAAAAAAGACGGACTCTCTGCAGCTATTGACGCTCTAAACAACATATCCGACAGCAAAACCCCCGCTGGTTCACTCGGTTCGCTCTTCGGACCTGATCCAATAAATCTCCTTGGAGTTGTTATCCTTACATCTCTAGGTACATGGGGTCTTCCTCAGATGGTTCAAAAATTCTACGCTATCAGGGACGAACAAGCTATCAAAAAAGGTGCTATTATTTCCACTTTTTTTGCTATCGTTGTTGCCGGAGGCTCGTACTTCATGGGCGGTTTCGTAAGACTTTACTGTACACTTGGCGGAGACCTAGATAAGACTCACATTGAAGAAATAAACGGCAAGCCTGTTTACGATACAATGGTACCTGCCCTACTTGATCAAGCTCTTCCTAACATCCTTATCGGACTTGTTGTTGTACTAGTACTCTCGGCTTCACTTTCTACTCTTTCGTCACTTGTTCTCACATCAAGTTCAACACTAACCAATGATCTCATCAAGCCTCGTATAAAGAACTTTGACGATAAACATCAGGTACTCTTCATGCGAATCTTTATCGCTGTATTCCTTATTATATCTGTAATTATTGCTTGTAACAAAAACGCTTCAATATCAACTCTTATGTCCTACTCATGGGGCGCTCTCTCAGGTGCATTCCTCGGACCATTCCTTTATGGTCTTTTCATGAAGAAGGTTTCAAAGGCTGCTTGCTGGACAAGCTTTATCACAGGTGTTGGCATAAGTGTTATACATATGATTCTGTTCAGCCTTAATATTGAAGCTTTCAGTGGTATCAAGCAAGCAGTAATAGATCTTAATTGTCCACTTTCACTGTTGTCGCCTATCAACGCAGGTGCATTCTCTATGATAATTTCACTTATTATAGTTCCTGTCGTAAGCTCTTTCACTAAAGCTCCTGATAAAAAAATAGTTGATAACGCATTCAGTAGTCTCACATCAATTAAGTAATAGTAGAATGATAATAATCCCCTCATGTGAAAAGTGATTGATTTTCACATGAGGGGATTATTTCATAGATAAATTCAGTTTAAAGAAAACTTAGACTTTTTAGCGGTTTGTTTTTGACTTCTTGGAATAAACTTATCCTCTTGCAAAGTCAACTTCATTCGAATGTCTTGACCGTTTCTTGATACTGTAATAGACACAGTATCCCCTGCTTTAAACTCATTTTTAATTTCGTTGAGCTTCTGAGCAGTTGATACAGCCTTTCCGTCAATGTCAATTATAATATCACCGACCTGAACGCCAGCAAGTTCAGCAGCACCGCCCTCTTGAAGTGACATAACATATACGCCAACGGGAACATTCCAGTAACGTGATTCAGTTTCGGTAATATCTCGTGTACTGATTATACCGTGATTAGGCCTGCCTGTAACATAACTGTAGTTTATAAGATCGTCAATTATGACTTTCGCTTCTTTAATTGGTATTGCAAAGCATAATCCTTCAATACTTGCAGAATTACTATAGCTAGAAGACATTTTTGCAGAATTAATACCAATAACTTGTCCGCAACTGTTAAGAAGCGGTCCTCCTGAGTTTCCGTTATTTGTTGCTGCATCCGTCTGTATAAGGTTCATTTTCTTTTCATTAATGTCAATTTTTCTATTTAGAGCAGACACAATACCACTTGTAACAGTTCCAAAAAGATCGAACCCTAGTGGATTACCAACAGCTATTACAAGCTCTCCAACTCTCAGTTCATCACTATCTCCGAGAACAGCTGGCTTAAGTTTGGTTTCGTCTACTTTTAAAACAGCGATATCAGTTTCAGGATCGAAAGCAATTATAGTCGCTTCGTGCTCGGTTTCATCACTGAACAGCACTTTAACATCAACTGCTTCTCCTGAATCATAAGATTCGTCATAAACAACATGAGCATTTGTAACAATATAGCCATCATCGGTTATAATAAATCCAGTTCCTGTTTTTCGAACCAATTCTGTCTGAGGCTCTTCGCTCCAGCCCCATATGCTAAACGTCTGACGAGGAGTATACTCAAATGAAGAGGCAACTCCTACAACCGAAGGCATAATTGAATCCACAATATCGGGTATTGGTTTTGCATCGGACCTTGCCGCAAGTTCGATAAGACTCGGAAGTTCCTTATCATCAGATTCAGGCTCTTTTTCTTCGTGAGATTCAGGAATATTTCTTGAAACACTCTTTATATTATCACCAGAGAATTCAATAAGCTCTTTTTTTGATGCGTTCAAGAATTTATAAACCTTAACCACGCATACGCTCAAAACCAAAACAGCCAAAACTGCAACAGTACTTTTCAGCACCACACTTATTTTCCCTTTGTGTTTAGGTTTTTTTAAAGAATCTGAACCAAACGAATATGAGTTAGAATCATATCTATTATCATTGGCAGCCAAAAAATCTGACGAATCTTGATCAGCGTTAGAAGTATTTGCTTCCTGACTACTTTTTTCATCGAAAAGCTCATCTGAGCGATAATTATCATTATTATTGTAATTATCTTTCATTCTTTTCATCCTTTCAGATATGATTCACTATATTATATTATAAGCATTTTTGTGATAATTATATGATAAAGCAGGGAAAAATATAATTTCCTTTACTTTTAACTATAACAAAGCCCCGACAAAGGTCGGGGCTGTTTATCATTATTAATTTTTAAAGCGACTTTCATCACTTAGCTAAATTACCCTTTGGACTCACCCTTTCGGATCAGATTTTAAATGTGTACCTCGTTTTCACTGTACATCATTCCTTTATATAGTAATAAAGCAATTCAAAAATTTTACTCCATCGGAATCACCTATAAAATTGTATTTGTCCGAAATTTCGAACATCATGCAAATTCATAAAGCAATAACCTATTTTCTCATTGGACTCAACCTTTACTTAAGAATTTTTCGCAATATATCTAAAGACTTATTGTCGAAATTTCAGATAACTCTGTATCTATAATCTTCGCATGAAGCCGTTTAGATAAGCAAACGTCAGCCTCATAATTGAATTGCTAAGCCTTTTTGAGCTATTTTCAATGGAACAAGCACGAAAGCCTATATTCCCTCTTAATGAAATCCAATTACTCAGCAAGCCCGCCGGCTTCACGCTGCTCTGCGAACTTTCCTTCCATTGGACTCACTCTCCCTTCCGCGTATATTCATTTACATTGAGGTCACCCTCAGTCCAAGTAAATGCAGCTCGGATTGCTCTCACGAGCTTTCCTTTTCCTTGATTATATATTACCACACTTTGTGTAGAAAGTCAATAGAAATAATCCATCTATCACACGTTTTTCATGCAAATCAGCACATCATCCAAAGAATCACGCTATCAATTGTTTAATATCACAATAAATTCTTGATATATATTCCTCTTGATTTTTTGGCTTATTTAGTGTATAATAAAGCTATAGAAAAGGCTTTCGCCGGATTGGAGAATGATTATGTCAGACATGAATGAATATACTCCCGACTTATTTGAACTGATAGACGAAGAAGGAAATAAGAAACAATTTGAACTTTTTGACGCGGCAGAAATTGAAGGCGAACAGTACTACGCTATGCTCCCAGCTGTTGAAGATGAAGATTTTCTAGATTCAGACTGTGATCTTGTTATCCTAAAAGCTATCGAAGAAGATGGAGAAGAGATACTTGCATCAATAGATGATGATGATGAATTTGAAATGGTATCAAAATTTTTTCTTGAGCGACTTGATGGTATAATGGATGATAGCTATGATGAGTAATTGGCAACTAATTATTTCCATTTTTACTATTTTACATAATGTTGCTATTGATTTTTCTAAATGATTGTGCTATAATATATATAGAAAAGGAAAGCAAAATTTCTGCCTTGTGCGGGTAATTATAGTTTTTATAATCCAACACATAATTCAAGGGAATTTGTCTCCGTATGTGGACTGCAGACCTCCCGCTATGCGGACGAAGGGAGCGAGAAGCATAAGGGCGTTTACCCACCTGCTTAGTGCGGGTTTTATGCACTATATGACGGCAAGGCGGATTTTTATACTCAACAGGAAACGGTCTCCGAAATCGGAGACCGTTTTTTTCAGTTATTGCTGATAATTATGACTTTGTTTTAAAACCATGTCTTTGACCTTCATAAGTGACGTCGTTGTACTTCTCTCGTTTTCTGAAAGTTTCATGGTAATAAACTTGATTGTTTCCTCGTAATCAGGAATCATTATATGCTCTAGCGCATTTACGCGACGGCGTGTTTTTTCTATTTCATCTGCCATAAGCTGACATGACTTCTCTATCTCAGCCAGACGTATCATCTTTGGAAAGACAGCACTAAGGGAGCTTACAGCTCCGTCCAGATCTATAGATGTGAACGCCATGCCATATGAATAGATATCATTTGAATCTCCTGATCTGTATTTCGTTTTGAACTCTGGTATATACACGCTCATAACGTTTTTCTCGATTACTTCTAGCTCAACTTCCTGCTTCGGAAGCATAAGAGCAGTTTCCAGCACCTCACGCTGCATTACTGAACCTGCAACAGCCATATATTTGTTTGCTTCCTTTATAGCAGTTTCTACCTCAGTTCTAAGCTGACGATTCTCCCTAATAAGATTCATAAATTGTCTCATTAGCTCATCTCGCTTATCCTTTAACAGCTTATGACCTCTTCGTGCGGAAACAAGTTTCTTTTTCAGCTTGCTAAGCTCCATTCTGGTCGGGTTAACATTAAGTCTTGCCAATCAGTTCACCTCATTTCTGAGTATCATAATATTTCACAAGGTATTCCTCACGAATTCTTCTGAGCTCGCTTCTTGGAAGCATTTTAAGCAGATCCCAACCTATAGCAAGAGTATCTTCGATACTTCTGTTGTTTTCAAATCCTTGAGAAACATATTTTTTCTCAAACTCGTCAGCAAATTTAGCGTAAATCAAGTCAGTAGGAGTAAGAGCCGCTTCACCGAGAACAACCATTAGTTCTTTAGCGTCCTTTCCTCTAGCGTATGCCGAGAAGAGCTGATTCATTGTATCAGAGTGATCTGCTCGGGTTTTTCCCTCACCTATACCCTTATCTTTAAGACGAGAAAGGGATGGAAGTACATCAACAGGTGGGTTTATTCCCTTTCTGTAAAGCTCACGCGAAAGAATTATCTGTCCTTCTGTAATATATCCTGTAAGGTCTGGAATCGGATGAGTTTTATCATCCTCAGGCATTGTAAGGATAGGTATCATTGTGATACTACCTTCTTTACCGTTCTGACGACCTGCACGCTCATAAATGGTTGCAAGGTCGGTATACATATATCCAGGATATCCTCTACGTCCTGGAACTTCCTTACGCGCCGCCGATACCTCACGAAGAGCATCAGCATAGTTAGTGATATCTGTAAGGATGACAAGAACGTGCATACCTTTCTCAAATGCAAGGTACTCCGCTGCTGTTAAAGCCATTTTAGGAGTTGCAAGACGCTCTATAGCTGAATCATTCGCAAGATTAATAAAAAGAACTGTTCTGTCGAGTGAACCTGTACTGCGGAAGCTCTGTACAAAGTACTCAGATTCCTCAAAAGTGATACCCATTGCAGCAAATACAACGGCAAACTGTTCGTTCTTGCCACGTACCTTTGCCTGACGTGCTATCTGAGCCGCAAGCTGTGCATGAGGCAATCCACTCGCAGAAAAAATAGGCAGCTTCTGACCTCTTACAAGCGTATTCAGTCCGTCAATAGCAGAAACACCAGTCTGAATGAACTCCTGAGGATATCTTCTTGCAACAGGATTCATTGGAAGTCCGTTTACATCAAGACGCATTTCAGGAATTATTTCAGGACCATCATCAATAGGTCTGCCGAGTCCGTCAAAAACTCTTCCAAGCATATCCTCAGATACCCCTAATTCCATCTGATGCCCTGAGAAAACAACGCTACTATCCTGTAAATTAATACCAGCTGCATTCTCAAAAAGCTGAACAAGAGCGTTTGTTCCATTAATCTCAAGAACGCGACAACGTCTTTTTTCCCCGTTTTTAAGTCTTATCTCAGCAAGCTCACCGTAGGTTACATTCTCAACATCCTTTACAAGCAACAGAGGACCTGCCGCTTCTTCGATAGTTCTGTATTCTCTTGGCATCAGTCTTCCTCCTTGTCGAGCAGCTCATTGAGCTCTGAGGAAATCTCCACTGAGAGCTTTTCAAATTCTGCGTCTGTATTTTTTTCTTCAATGTACTTGAAACGACCTATCTTTTCTCTAACTGTCAGGTTGGCAATAGCTTCAATATCTGCACCTTTTTTTATGCTTTCGTAAGCTTCATCATTGAAATTAAGAATTAACTTCATCATATATAATTGCTTTTTAAGGCTCGTATACGTATCAACCTCATGGAAAGCAAGCTGATGTAGAAAATCCTCACGTATAGAACGTGCTGTTTCCATTTTAAGTCGATCATTTGGTGAAAGTGCATCCATACCAACAAGCTTTACGATTTCCTTAAGTTCTGCCTCATCATGCAATATCTCCATAAAACGAGCCCTGCATTTCATCCAGTCCTTGGAAACATTATTATTGTACCAGTTAGCAAGTGAATCTGCATAAAGTGAATAACTCGTAAGCCAGTTTATAGCAGGGAAATGTCTTTGGTATGCAAGATTTGAATCAAGTCCCCAGAAAACCTTAACAATACGGAGTGTAGCCTGTGAAACTGGCTCTGAAATATCTCCTCCAGGAGGAGAAACAGCACCAATAACTGAAAGCGCGCCTTCTCTTCCATCAGAACCGTTTGATATTACTCTTCCTGCACGCTCATAGAATTGTGCAAGACGGCTTCCAAGATAAGCAGGATAGCCCTCATCACCAGGCATTTCTTCAAGACGTCCTGACATCTCACGAAGTGCCTCTGCCCAACGTGATGTAGAGTCAGCCATAAGAGCAACAGAATACCCCATATCACGGTAATACTCTGCAATGGTGATGCCTGTGTAAACTGAAGCTTCACGAGCTGCAACAGGCATATCAGATGTATTAGCAATGAGAACCGTGCGTTCCATAAGTGATTTACCTGTATTCGGATCAATAAGCTCTGGGAACTCGTTAAGAACGTCTGTCATTTCATTTCCACGTTCTCCACAGCCGATATATACTATAATGTCAGCCTCTGCCCACTTTGCAAGCTGATGCTGAGTTACAGTCTTACCACTTCCAAAAGGTCCAGGTATAGCCGCAACACCGCCCTTAGCAATCGGGAAGAGACAATCAACAACTCTCTGACCTGTTACAAGTGGCATTTCTGGTGATAACTTTTTATTGTATGGTCTGCCTCGACGAACAGGCCACTTTTGAATTAAAGAAAGCTCCCTGTCGCCCTTTGTTGTTTCAACTACGCAAACTGTATCGTCTGCATGAAATTCACCCTCTGATATTGATTTTATAGTTCCCTCAACACCATTAGGCACCATAATCTTATGAAGAACTATGTCAGTTTCAGGAACAGTTCCGATGATATCACCACCGATAACTTTATCTCCTTTTTTAACTGAAGGTGTGAACTTCCACAATGGTTCTCTCTTAAGAGATGGCACTTCAACACCTCTTTGCAGGTTGTTTCCGCATACCTTTCTTATATCATCGAGAGGACGCTGTATTCCATCGAAAATACTTCCTATAAGTCCCGGTCCCAACTCAACACTCATTGGCTCACCAGTGGACTCTACACCTTCTCCAGTTCCGAGGCCAGAAGTCTCTTCGTATACTTGTATTGACGCACGATCACCGTGCATTTCGATTATCTCGCCTATAAGACGTTTATCACTAACACGGACAACGTCGAACATATTGGCGTCTCTCATACCTTCAGCAACTACAAGAGGTCCTGATATTTTTACAATAGTACCTTTACTGTTCATTTCTGCTTATCCGCCTCTTTCTTAATTTAATATATCTGAGCCGACAGCCTTTTCAACCGCCTCATGAAGCGATTTCATGCCGTCACCCGTATTGCCCTC
>JAFZYX010000156.1 GCA_017616055.1 Ruminococcus sp. | reverse complement strand
TTTCCATTCTTTGCTTGTTTCGCAGTAAATCATACAGTGATTTTTCATATAGGGAGTTCCGCTTCAACTCCCGAGTGAAGGAGCCCATTCCCGGTCAGAATGGACTCCTTTGCTTTTTTTATGCCCAGAAGATGCATTTCACTCTTCGAACACAATGCTAACACTTGTTCAACATATTAGCATCTTGACTTTTTTCGCAGTAAATGATAAAATTATATCTGTTTAGTACTGATATAATGTGAAATTCGTTGCATTAAATCATATTGTACTAAAGGATATTGGAGGAAAAAATGAAACACTATCTTGAATCAACCGAATCGGTCCTTAAGGAAGTTGAAAGTACAGCTTCAGGACTTACTGCAGAAGAGGCGGCAAAGCGCCTTGAAAAGGTAGGTCAGAACAAGCTTGATGAGCCGCCTAAGCCCACGTTGTTGGCAAGGTTCATAGAGCAGTTCAAGAACCCTATGATACTTGTTCTTATCGCAGCAGCCATAATATCAGCTGTTACAGGTATAATTTCTGAGGGCAAGCTTGACGCAGATGTTTTCATCATTATGTTTGTAGTTATTGCAAACGCTGTTCTTGGAGTTTACCAGGAAAACAAAGCTGAATCTGCCATCGAAGCATTACAGGCTATGAGTGCCGCCCAAAGCAAGGTATACCGCTCGGGTGAGATGATAGTTATCCCCAGCTCAGAGCTTGTTCCAGGTGATGTAATAGCCCTCGAGGCGGGCGACAATGTTCCTGCGGATTGCCGTATACTTGAAGCTGCTGCATTAAAAGCTGAAGAATCTGCCCTAACAGGCGAAAGCGTTCCTTCCGAAAAAGAGAGCGGAGTACTCTCTGGTGAGGAAGTTCCTCTCGGAGACAGAAAAAATATGCTCTACATGGGCAGTAGTATTGCCTACGGACGTGCAGAGGCTGTCGTAGTTGCAACAGGTATGCAGACCGAAATGGGCAAGATCGCTGGAGCTATTGCTAATGCGGATGATGATGAGACTCCTCTACAGAAAAGTCTCGATCAGCTTAGCAAGATACTCTCTATTGCAGTTCTTATTATCTGCGTTATTATACTCGGAATAAACGTAATACAGATGCTTGTTAAGAACGGTACTATCACGCTTCCTGGCTTCCTAGATTCTTTTATGATTGCCGTAAGCCTTGCTGTTGCTGCTATTCCTGAGGGACTTGCAGCAGTTGTTACAGTTGTTCTTTCTATAGGTGTTACCAATATGTCAAAGCGCGGAGCTATAATACGCAGACTTACCGCTGTTGAAGCTCTTGGCTGTGCTCAGGTAATATGCTCAGATAAGACAGGTACTCTCACACAGAACAAGATGACAGTTGTTCACGAAAACACCGATGACAAGGAGCTCCTAGCAAAGGCTATGGCTCTCTGTTGTGATGCTGTTCTCAATTCCGATGACACAGTTGCAGGCGAGCCTACAGAGGCTGCTCTTGTGGCTTATGCACATAAGTGTGGACTTAAAAAGTATGAGTTGGAGGCAGCAACTCCGAGAGTTGCTGAGGCTCCTTTCGATTCACTCAGAAAAATGATGTCAACAGTCCACAAGACTGAAAACGGCTATGTACAGTATACAAAGGGTGCTCCTGACGAGGTCCTAAAAAACTGTACACACATGTTCAAGGAGGGCGGAGTCCGTATTATGACGGAGTCCGACAGACTTGAGATACTTCGTAGAAACAAGGAAATGGCAGATCAGGCATTGAGAGTTCTTCTTGCAGCTTATCGTGAGTACGACGAAATCCCTGCAGATATTTCACCAGAAGGTCTTGAACATGATCTTATATACATAGGCATGACAGGTATGATAGATCCTGTTCGTCCTGAGGTCAAGGATGCTATTGGGCTTTGCCGTACAGCTGGCATACGTCCTGTTATGATAACAGGAGATCATAGGGATACTGCAGTTGCTATTGCTAAAGAGCTCGGAATTCTCGGTGAGGGTCAGCAGGCCCTTACAGGCGCAGAGCTTTCTAAGATACCTGACGACGAGTTTAATGAACACGTTCAAGACTATAGTGTATATGCCCGTGTTCAGCCAGAACACAAGGTACGTATAGTAAATGCATGGCGCAAGAAGAAAATGACAACAGCTATGACAGGAGACGGTGTAAATGATGCTCCGTCTATCAAGAGTGCTGATATCGGTGTTGGTATGGGTATTACAGGTACAGACGTTACAAAGAACGTTGCTGACATGGTACTAACTGATGATAATTTTGCAACTATTGTAGGCGCTGTTGAGGAAGGCAGACGTATCTATGATAATATCCGCAAGGCTATACAGTTCCTGCTTTCAAGCAACCTCAGCGAGGTTCTTTGCATACTTGCTGCAACTTTGTTTATAGGCGGCGGCAAGAGTATTTTCAGTCCTGTACACTTGCTTTGGATAAACCTTATCTCTGACTGTTTCCCTGCAATAGCTCTCGGTATGGAACCTGCTGAGCATGGCATAATGTCACGTAAGCCAAGAAGTAGCAATTCACACATTTTCTCTGATGGTCTCGGCATAAATCTGTTGTGGCAGGGAACAGTTATTGCAGCTCTTACATTTGTTTCTTACATTATAGGTTCTAATACTTCTCCCGAAGCAGGAACCACAATGGCGTTTATTACGCTCTGTGTTTGTGAAATGCTACACGCATGGAACATGAGAAGCTTAAAGGGATCCATTTTCACCATGAAAAGCAGAAATATCGTACTCATCGGAGCTATTTTACTCTCAGCAGTACTGACAATACCATTACTCTTTATTCCTGCATTGAGAGAAATGTTCTCGCTTGAAGCACTTACAGGTGCAAATTATCTTTGGGCATTCCTCGCAGGTGCTTGCATAGTACCTATTGTTGAGATAGTGAAGTTTTTCCAGCGTTCTGCTGATAAAAAGTAATCTTTAAGGGCACTCATTGAGCGCCAAATAAAATGATCACGAAAGGTTCGTTAAACGCCTTTTATTAGTATTTTAGTTAAAAAAGACTGGTTGCGGTTCATTCATTGCAGTCGGTCTTTTTTTATATTCAGTTGAAAAATGTATATCAGCACGAAAAAATTTATATATTCTTCTTGACATGACAGTGAAAATATGTTAAAATATGACATATTATTTCAATGTGAAAAATAAGGAGGTTATTATTATGTTTTGCAAACACTGTGGGACTCAGATACCTGACGGTTCTGAAACCTGTCCATCATGCGGAGGAGCTTTGACGAAAAATGCTATTCCAAAGGCAGAAGCTACGGTGCAGACAGCAGTTTCTCAGTCTGGAGACTCTCCCCAGCCAAATAATGCCGCGAACGCAGGTGCTTCCGTTAAGGAACTTGCAGACTCTGTTACAGGACTTGCAGTTCAAAAGACAGCAGGAATGCCTCTGGCTTTAATAGCAAAAGTGTGTGTGCTTGTAGCACTTTTGGCGTTTTTCCTGCCGTTCGTTTCAGTATCCTGTACCCAGGATAAGTCCATTAAGGAAAATTATTCAGGAGTTCGTCTTATGTTCAGCATTGAGAAGAAGGATGACTCTGTTATGTCAAATTCCGAATCCGACTCTGACCCGAAGCCTAACATTTTTCTTATTGCAGCTTTTGGATGTGGAATTGCAGCAGCTGTGATAATCTTCAGGAAGAAAAATCTTAAACTTGCTTCTATCATAAGTGGTGTTTCTGCCCTTGTATTGTTGCTTTTTAGGGTATCATTCCGTAGTTACTATGATTTTCCGAAGGAATACGCAAAATATATAAAGGTCAAAACCAAATTCGGATTGTTGCTATGTATTCTGATGTTTTTAGCAACTGCCGCAGCGTGCTTCCTGGAGCTTAAGAATGCCAAACCTGCGGTTAGTGGTGCAGAGCCTCCTTTAGCTCCGCCAACACCACCGTCAGAGCAGCCACCTGTTCAGCAATAGACGGTAATTAACCAAGCAACGAGATACAGTGATGATGTAAATGATCACACCATAGTTTTTGAATTATCTGTTATATTAATCACTGTGTCGTTAAGGCACAGTGATTTCAGTATGTTATAATTGCATACAAGTTTAACCTAATACCGCTAGAAGTCTCCGACCTCTATAGGTGGGAGATGAATAGCGCACAAAACAATAATAGGAAATAAACTTGACAACGAAAAAATAAAGAGGTATACTAAGCTCAGTCGATTATAAAGG